>DAOWGY010000166.1 GCA_030641695.1 Gammaproteobacteria bacterium | reverse complement strand
GTAAAGAGCAAGCCAGCCGTAGCGTCTGAAGTTACGTACAAGGCCGAGGTAATGCTCGGAACGAAAGTCAGCATATCCTTGTTCGTCTCCGAGAACGTCCTGGTATACGGGCCAGAAAGCTTCGGCCAATGAGTAATTGAAGTGCACGCCTGCGATGGTCTGCATGTGGCGCCCGTAACGGTAGCTCAGGCCGCGCCTGTAAACCGTTTTCATTTTTCCTACGTTGGAGTCGCCGTAGTACGCCAGTGGAATTTCGACATCTCCATGGACTCGGCACGGCATGCTCGCCGCCCACAGCAGTTCGTCCCCGAGCTGCTGATAGGCGAACTGATGAATGTCGCAGACTGCCTGCAGCGCTTCCCAGGTGCTCGCGAGAGCCGGTGTCACGAACTCGAGCAGGGCTTCAGAAAAATCGGTCGTGATGTAGCGATTGGTCAGGGCCGAGCCGAGCCCCACAGGATGCGCTGTCTGCGCGAGGTAGCCCGCCGCGTCCACTCGCAGGGATTCCTTCTCGATGCCCCTCAGACCGGCACCGACGGAATTGTCGGCGCGTGCCTGCAGAGCGCCGAGGCGCTGCTCGAATGCCAGACTCACAACGAGCGTTTTACCATAAGCGCAGGCAATCCGCGCAACCGGGCAGCTTATGTCGACGAACTTGCCCGTCGCGCAAGTGTCGAATGACATAAGAACCGCAGCGCGAGCCGCGTAATTCGACTAGAATTGAATTACGGCCCGAGCAAACCGGACCATTCGTCGAACAGGCAATTTATGACTCTTCGCTTGCCCAAACTGGTCACCATCGCTGCGCTCACAGTCGTCATCTTGATGCTGAGCGATTCGGCGCATGCATTTCGCTGTGGCAGTAAACTCGTCCGCGACGGCATGCATGAACAACAGGTCATCGCCATCTGCGGACAGCCTACATCTGTTCGCCACATAGGGCACACGATTCGTGCATTTGATTACCGCTCTCGTGTTACTCACGGCGGCTTTACGTATTATCGCAATCCTGGCTATGGCCACCTGGCTACGGAAGTCGTGGTCACCGAGTTTGTTTACAATTTCGGACCGCGCAAGCTGATGCGCCGGCTTATATTCGAGGGCAGTGTACTCGTTACGATCGAGACGATCGGCTACGGCTACCACGAAAAAAAGCGCTACTGATTCCACAATAAAGCCCTGATGACTAACAAACCTGAGTCACTGCAGGTACTATGCGCTGGAATTCAGAGCATCGGACTTTTAACGCATGAATGAATCCCGCCTGCGACGTCTACGCGATCGTCCCTCCGGCGCAGCTACGCTGATCAGCGAGGGCTGCAAAATCTCGGGCGTGATAACCGGTAGTTGCGACTTCCAGATCAATGGCGAAGTGGATGGGGACTGCGAGATCGACAGTACGCTCACGCTCACGAAAAGCGGCCTTTGGAAGGGGACGATCAGTGCCGAAAACGTGATCATCGCCGGTCATGTCGAGGGCGATATCATCGCCGCGGGCCGTATCGAGATTACCGACACCGCGAGGATCACGGGGACCGTTTCCGGTGAAGCTATCGCAGTCGCGGAGGGCGCCGTAGTCGAAGGTGTCATGAAGACAACCGCGCAACCAAAACCGCTGGAATTCATCGAGAAGCGCCACTCCGACGACTAGTCGAGAAAATTGGCCAGTGGGTAAAACATTTAACCGCGTTTCTCGCGCGGATGTTAGACTGTTCGAATAATAAGAACAGGTCTGACAGCCGCACCGTCACCGGTACCCGGCCTGCCAGAGCAGGCAAATCAATGATCGGCAGCCAAGTTCCCCGAATCGCGCCATTTGCGCGGACGATTGCCATCGCGGCAACCAGCCTGGCGTTGTCTTGCTTGTGTGTCCCCGCCGCACTCGCCGGGGTCGCCGGCGTCGCCAGGGTCGGCGGCAGCAACGCAGGAACATTCTTCTGGATCGAGGTAGCGTCCGCTCTTGTACTGGTGTTCTCCGGAATCGCGGTTTGGATGGTGGCGCGATACCAGACCCGGCGGATTCGCGAACTCAAGCGTCAGGCCGAGAAGCTCAGGGATTCCGATTTCGGCGAGCCATTGCATGTGCGACCGGGCGAGCTTGGTGAACTGGCGGCCGTGTTCAATGACATGCGCGACAAACTCAAGGCCACGACGATTTCGCGTGACTATGTCGACAGCATCCTGTCCAGTATGAATGACGCCATCATCGTTACCTCAAATGAGGGCAAAATCAAACGGGTCAACAAGGCAACATCGCACCTGCTCGGTTACGAGGATAGCGAACTCGTCGGCACATCGATCGACTACATCGTCAATTCCCGGAAGAGCGGGACTCTTGTCGGTGACACCCCGTCAGGACTGCCGCGTGAAGCATTTTTCGAGAGCAAGTTCGGCGAGTCGATTCCGGTTTCCTATACCTGTTCGTTCCTGGGCGGCAAAGAAGCCGAATCGGGCGATCGAATTTACGCTGCCCAGAACATCACGGAGAGACGTCGTGCCGAAAAGCGCATTCGCTACCTGGCACGCATCGATGCACTCACGAAAATTCCGAATCGAATGCAATTCCAACACCTGCTGCAGCGCTCCATCGCCAGAGCACGGCGTGGCGCTCGGGCCTTGTGCCTTTTTTATATCGACATCGACCATTTCAAAGAAATAAACGATACCTTCGGTCACCTTGCCGGCGATACCACATTGGAGACGGTTGCGGAACGGCTGACGGCTGCGCTGCCTCAGGAATCCATAATCGGCCGGCTGGCAGGAGACGAATTTGCGGTAATCGTCGACGGGCTCGGTCCCGACAAGCCCGGCAGAAAACAAGTAGACCTCCTCGCACAGCAATTGCTCGACAGACTTGCGGACCCGTTCTTTGTCCAGGGACACGAGGTTTTCATGACTGCAAGTATGGGCATCGCGTACTACCCAAAGGACGCACCGAACGTCATCGACCTGATTCGCAACGCAGATGCTGCGCTGTATCACGCCAAGAAAACAGGCGGCAACGTATTTTCGTACTATGAGCCGAAAATGAATGAAGCTGCCGTCGAGCGCCTGATGACCAAGAGCAAGCTGAAGCGGTCATTCGAGCGCGATGAGTTACTCGTCCACTATCAGCCAAAGTACAACCTGGAAACCGGCGAGGTTTTTGGCGCGGAAGCGCTGGTTCGCTGGGAACTGCCCGAACGCGGCATGATACTACCCTCCGATTTTATTCCAATCGCGGAAGAGACAAACCTCATCATTGAAATTGGTGAGTGGGTACTCGACAAGGTTTGCGAGGATTTTCGTTTCTGGCAACGATCAGTGTCGTCACCGGGCCGCGTCTCTGTAAACCTTTCGCTAAAACAACTTCGACAACCCAATTTCATCAATCGAATCAGCTCAATCCTGCGAAGCTACGAAGTATCACCGACATCGCTGGAATTGGAGATTACAGAGACAACGTTGATGGAGAACCCCGAACGCACGATCAAGTTGCTCGATCAACTTTACGCACTGGGTTTGCATCTTGCGATCGATGACTTTGGTACGGGCTATTCCTCATTGAGCGCGATGCAACAATTCCCGATCAGCACGCTCAAGATTGACAAGTCATTCGTACGCTATGTTTCGACTAATCCCGATGACGCGACAATCGTCAGCACGATAGTGCAGATGGGCAAGAACCTGAACATGGATGTCGTCGCGGAAGGTGTCGAGACCGAAGATCAACTGGCCTTTCTACAGAAACTCGGCTGTACCTATGTGCAGGGACTTCTGTTCGGCAACCCGATGAGTTCCGATAGTTACATCGAACTATTACTTTCTCAGGCCGAGGGAACGGATACACATCGCGCCTTGTTCGCCTGAGACCCGTCGCCAATATTCCAGAGTCGCGCTTTTCGGATCAAGCACTTATCACCGTCTTCACTCGCAGCGGGCATCATGATTAAATAGGCGATACTTTCAACCCGGGTGCAGATGGCAACACGTCGCCCCCCCAATCCAGAAGTGAATCAATGAAAAACCTGATCAAGATCTTAGCCACTGTCGTTGTCCTGGGACTGCCGGCAATTTCATTTGCCTGCGATTACCCGGAGCGCCCGAAACTGCCGGACGGTGGGACTGCAGCGAAGGAGGACATGATTGCCGCACAGTCGTCAGTCAAGGAGTTTCTCGCTGCTGTCGACGATTATCTCTCCTGCATCGAGAAACAAGAGAAAGATGCTATTGCTGCCCTGGATAGCCCGGACGAAGAGACACTGAAGCGCCGCGATGAGCTGCTTTCGAAGCGCTTTGACGCAGCCAATGAAGAAAAATTCCTGTTTGGCGAGCAGTGGAACCTGGAGGTGCGGGCCTACAATGCGCACCGAGCTACGGAAAAATCAGAGTAATCGCTACCAGCGATATTTACGAAAGTTTTCCGGGTTTGCCCAGTTCGAGGGATTATTCCAGTCCCGCGGTTGATTGAAGAGGTCCGGGTCAAACAAATAACAACGCCCGTCGCCTGACGGGCGTTTTATTTCCAGGTAACCCAGCGCGAGCAACTCGTCGCGCGACCACTCATTGCCCTCGTATACGAGCAGCACCCTAGTGCAATGAATGTCGCGCAAGCGCGATAAGAGTTGCATGCCCTCGAAGCGTGTCATGGTTTCGAGTTGACCGACCACGATTCCGAGATCCGCGCGCAATGTCTGTGGGATGCCATCAGCATGGCGCAATTCTTTCAATTCGTGGACTGCTGCCGCCCCGGGGAAATCCTGTGACGGCGAGACTATCGACAGAATTTCGAGGCCGCGAACATCCAGACCGAACGCGTCAAGTATCAGCGCAAGATCGGGCGGCGATGACGGGGTTTTCATGCGTCACAGCTTATTGATCTCCTGCCGCAGGTCAAACTTGTTTTCGGTGACGATTCTCTCAAGAACCCGAATACGCTCCTCCAACTCGTCGAGTTGGGCCTGCGTTTCATCGGCAACCGTACTATTCGCTTCTTTTTTATGGCGCAGCTTCAGATACTGCTGCACCGTATTCGCGGCGAGCACGATGGAAATGATACAAAGGACAAAAACCATATTGTTCATCAACGATTCCCTTGACTGTTTATCGATTAGTCCTTCAGACGGTCAAACTCTCGGTCGAGTTGATAGCGAGACGAGGTAACGTATTTTTCGATTCGCGCCAGGCGCCTGTCGAGAGATTTGAAGCGTCCGCGCATGTCACTCATGGTCTGAGTTGGCGACGACCGGACCGCCTTGCGAAACGCGGGGTCGACGGGTTGCGGCAGATCCCTGGCCGACATACTGGGAATCAGCAGGACGAGCGCCAGATAGCCGATCGCCGTTAGTGGCATCGCAAAGAAGGCGATCAATGCCAGCACGCGTGTCACGCACAGATTGAAGCCGAAATAGTCAGCGATACCGGCGCACACGCCACCCAGCATTGCCTTGTCCGCATTGCGATAGAAGCGCCGGTTCCGCATTGACGCATAGGTGCTCATTGCTGCCTCCACTGGCTACGATGGTAACGACGCCAAAACTCATTTTCACTGCGCTCGCCCGAGTAAATCAACGGCTTTTCCCGGATGAGTATTGTAGCGGCAATGTAGATGGCGGTCGTAAGCCAGAAAAATACGAACAGGCTGATTACGGCGACGATACGTACCGCGCTTAGCTGCAGGTTGAAGCGATCGGCCAGCCCCGCGCACACACCGAATATCCAGCCATTCTCACGGTCACGGTAGAAACCGCGAAACGGGCCGTAATCGATATTCCAGGCGCTTTGCCTCATTGTTGCCTCCTGTGTGAAGTTGGTTCATCGTCGAGGATCCTTTCCAGCGTCTCGATGCGATCTTCGAGTCGCTGCGACAGAGCCCACAACTCTTCGAGCATGCGCTCGTCGTCGCCGGAAATTTCGCGAGTCTGCTTCCATCGGGTAATGAAATAAAAGATGACAATCAGTGGTGCGACGATCGTCAGGAACAGAATGACCGCGAGCGCAACGAGTTCAGTCATTGACGGCTACTCCGCCCCGGCCACTTGTTTCTGTTCCCCGGAGACCCGCCGCTTGAGTTCGTCGAGCTCCTTTTGAACCGATTCTTCGGCTTCCAGACCGGCGAACTCGTGATTGAGATCTTTCGGCAATCCCAGGTCGTAAGCTTCGATGCGGCCTTCGACGTCATCGATTCGTCGCGTGTATTGCTCAAAGCGTACCATCGCATCTTCTATCTTGTAGTCGTGGATCTTCTTGCGTGCCGCCAGACGGCTGTTGGCTGTCTTGTGCCGTGCGAGCAGCGCTTTTTGGCGCGCTTTGGCATCCAGCAGTTTTGCCTCGAGGCGTGCAATGTCTTCATTGAGTTTGGCAAGGCCGTCGTCGACAGCCTCGTAATCCGCCTTGAGCGCGTCGACGGCGCCCTGCGCTCGTGATTTCTCCACCAGCGCCGCTTTGGCAAGATCTTCGCGGCCTTTGCGCATAGCCAGTTCGGCCTTGGCATCCCAGTCGCGCAACTCGGAGTCGAGTGACTCGAGCTTGCGATTGAGGTCTTTCTTGTCGGCGATCGAGCGGGCGGCGGCCGAGCGAACCTCGACCAGCGTGTCCTCCATTTCCTGGATCATCAGGCGGACGATCTTCTCGGGATCTTCTGCCTTGTCCAGAATCGCATTGATATTGGAGTTCACGATGTCACTGAATCTCGTGAAAATACCCATGAAACTGTCCTCGTGATTGGGTGAATGTCCCTGTAGTTTTTGCAGTATCCGTGCCAAGACCTGTGGTTTGCGCTTAAGTTATTGATTCAAATAGAGTAACTGCGTTTTTTGCCGGCTTCTGCGGGGATCAGGATTTGGTTGTTTTCACCAATAATTAGCGTTATTAGCCGCTATGTAGTCTAATTCGCCAATGTTTTCGGACCGTCCTGCACAAACGATTATCGGTGAGGCGCCGGTATTCCTCGAAATGCTCGAGCACGTATCGCGGGCAGCCCCACTGTCGAAGCCGGTTCTAGTTGTCGGCGAGCGCGGCACGGGCAAGGAATTGATCGCTTCGCGACTGCACTACCTGTCACGACGCTGGGAAGCCAGCGTCGTCAAGGTCAACTGTGCGGCGCTGACGGAATCCATCCTGGAGTCAGAGCTGTTCGGGCACGAGGAAGGCGCTTTCACGGGTGCCGTCAAGACACATGTCGGGCACTTCGAGCGCGCGGACGGTGGCACGTTGATTCTCGATGAACTGGCAACGATTACATTACGGATGCAGGAAAAAATACTGCGCGTCATCGAGTACGGGGAGATTCAGCGCGTCGGAGGCAATCAGACATTTCATGTCGACGTCAGGATCGTCGGCTCGACGAACGCAGATCTGCGGCAACTCGCGGCAGACGGGAAATTCCGCAGGGACCTCCTCGACCGGCTTGCTTTCGATGTCATCACGGTGCCGCCGTTGAGAGAGCGCATCGAAGACATTTTGCCACTCGCCTACGCGTTTGCGATCAACATGACCAGCGAACTGAAGCGCGAGCTGTTTCCGGGCTTCGGTCCGCGTGCCTCGTCATCGCTGCTGCGGCATGACTGGCCCGGTAATGTTCGTGAACTCAAGAACACGGTGGAGCGATCCGTGTATCGCGAAGCGGATACTGAAAAGCTCATCACCGAGATTGCGTTCGACCCGTTTGATTCGCCGTTTCAGGTCGCCGCACCACCGTCGGCAATGACAGGCAGGCCACGAAAGAAGCGGACCCCGTTGTTGCCAATGCAGCTAACGGAGCGACTGAAAGATACGGAGCGTGAATTTCTGCGGGCGGCACTCGAAAAAGCGCGCTTCAATCAAAAGATGGCGGCGGATCTGCTGGGACTGAGTTATCACCAGTTTCGCGGCAAACTGCGCAAACACGGCATTAGCGCGCAACCGTAACAGTCACGACTCGTCGCGATATCGCCGTATGTAGATTGCGGCGGTGGTAAACAGTCCGCAGACAACCAGGCCGGCCCACAAGGACGGGCTGACCAGGAACTGACCGACGTCGAGGTGGCCAAGCAGGCTGATCACCTCCTCATTGACCCGCAGGCGTTCTTCGTCGAAGAAACCTTCCAGATCTGTACCACGGAACAACGGCATCATGTCCCCACGTCCACCGACAGCGTCGGCGAAGTAATGGGACCGAAACGCGATGAATTCGATCAACGGGATCAGGATGAGCGGCATGAATGCCATCAGGAGCGGCATACGCTTGGTGAAGGCGGACACAAACAGGAACCAACCGACGAAAGGTGACATCCACACGGCACTCGCCAGCGTTACTATGAGTGCGGCAAGCCAGTTATCGAACAGCGCCAGGGACCCCCAGATCAGGTGCGCCGCGTTGCCTCCCTTGACCATCACCCAGATGCTGAAAATAATCAGATTGGCGAAATGCGTGGCGATGATCGCGGCGACAGTGACCAGCGGCAGCAACAATACGGCCGTCAACAGCTTCGAGATAATCGTCTCGGCATCGGTGACCGGCAGCGAGCGCCAGAACAGGATGCTCTTGTCCTTGCGTTCGCCGTACAAAGCGTCAAGCGAGTAGAAAACTGTCAGGATCGCGAGGGCAACCAGGAAGATCCAGGAAGTGGCTGCAAAGAACCCGGTCAGTGCGAATCGGCGCTCGGCGTCACCCACTAAATTGGATGCCCCGAAAATGGCTGCCTCAATCTCCTTGTTGAAGGCTGATGCACCAATCACGACAGCAAGCATGGTGACCGACATAATGATCGCCACGACCATCGGCACAATATAGATTGATCGATGCTCCCAGATTTCGCGCCTGACAAGTGCAAACTGGTTCGCAATCATGCTGCGACTCCTTTGATCTTGGCGACGAACAGATCGGCCACTGAAGGCGTATGCAGTTCACCGAGTTCCGCGAGACGCTGCCGATTCGGTTTCTCGAACAACATGATCTTCTTGCCGAAGATGTCCCGTTCAGCAATCGGCCCCAAATTTCGAGCCTTGTCCGCCTGCTCGCCTGACGTCATCAGTTCAACGTAGCTTTCGGCAAGCGCATCCATCGTCTCATCGAGAATGATGCGCCCATCATTGATGAACATGATGTCGGTCAGGATGTTCTCGATTTCCTCAACCTGATGCGTAGTAACGAGAATAGTGCGTTCCTCATCGAAGTAGTCCGAGAGCAGGTTCGCGTAAAACTCCTTTCGGAAAATGATGTCGAGTCCCAGGGTCGGTTCATCAAGGACCAGCAGCTTGGCGTCGATTGCGGCGATAATCGACAGGTGCAATTGCGCCACCATGCCTTTCGACAATTCACGAACCTTCGAGTCCCTTCGCTTATCGACCTTGGTCTTCTTCAGCAGTGCTTCGGCCTTCTCGCGCGAAAAGTTGGGATGCACGGATTCCACGAAATCCAATAGCTGACCCACACGAATCCAGCGTGGCAATACGGCCACATCAGCGATGAAACAGATGTTCCGCATGAGTTCCTTGCGCTGCCTGAAAGGATCCAGACCAAGAACGGACAACTCGCCGTCACAATCTGTCAGACCAAGCAGGGCCTTCAATAATGTCGTCTTGCCTGCCCCGTTCGGGCCGATGAGACCCATGATTCTGCCCTTCTCGATTTCGAAACTGACGTCATCGACGGCGCAAACGCGGCCGAATTGCTTCGATACTCCGCGAGCTGTTACCAGGCTAGTCATCGTCGCCCCCTGTATTCCCTGACTGCTTCGCGTTTTCGAGTAGCTCGACAGCGTCGAGCCCCAGCCGTTCGATCGTTTGCAGCACCTTCGGCCACTCCTTATCGATGAATCGTTGGCGCTCGTCTTTGAACAGCTGCCGCCGTGCGCCATCAGTGACGAACATGCCGCGACCGCGCTTTTTCTCGACGAGGCCTTCGTCCACAAGTTCCTGGTAACCCTTGAGCACGGTGAGCGGATTGAGCCGGTACTCTGCCGCAACATTGCGCACAGACGGCAAGGCGTCGCCATCGCCGAGTACGCCCTCAAGAATCATCGCTACTACGCGATCGCGTAGCTGACGATAAATCGGTAAATCTTCGCTCCAATTCGGATCCATCGAGACCCCACTACTCGCCAATGCCATCGTCAACCCGACATCGAGTGACTTCGTGGCGCACAAAAAGGCGCCGGCCCGCGCTCGCAGGCCGGCGCAACAACTCCGTCGCTACTGTACTCGCCTTGGTGACGGAAAATGAACCTGTTGGAAAAATCACCTGGTCAGTCCCCGGGGAAGTGCAGCACGATGCTGTGTTCAACGCGCCTTGCCTTGTCCGCATCCGCCGCATTGGCCGAGTTGGCCGCGGTGGTCTGTCCCGCGATCAGCGCCACAACCATGAGCATCAGGATCGTGATACTGCTGATCTCGTTCAGATACTGG
>DAOWGY010000173.1 GCA_030641695.1 Gammaproteobacteria bacterium | reverse complement strand
TCTCGGCACCACATTTGCGCAGATTTTTGCTGCCGTGTCATTGCGCGCTATTTGCAAAGCGCGACGAGACGCCCCGCTCGGCAAGCTGGCACGCACCCTGCTGTGGCTGTGCCTGCTGCCATTTGCGCTGGGTCTTTTTAACCTCGCGCAAAAGGCCGTGCTTGAATACGCGACGGCCGACGCGTTAGAGAATTCGATCGAGTGGTGGGCGTTGGTAATGATGCACGCGTACTTTGTCGTACTGTACTTCGCGTGGCGGCGTACCGGATTCGACATCCAGGTCACGGCGAAGCACTCGCGCGGCGCGCCCTGAAAGCTCGTGACCGTCAGGTCGCCGCGTTTGAGACCTCCGGCGAGTCAATATCGCCCTCTTCGTCGTCCTCGCGCTCCTTGTCCGGAGCAAGCGAGTAGTCGAGGACGCCTGTCGCGATCATGTCGGTCGACGCTTGCGCAACGGACAGCTCTGTCTCAACTTCCCGCAGTTTGACTTCCGACTTGACGTTTTCGGTCGCACGGTCAGAAAGTTCGTGACGCAGCTCACGGGTCTTGATGACCGATTCCTTGAGATCTTTCTGCAGTTCCTCAATACGACCTTGCTGATGACTGATGACGCCGTCGCGCTTCTCGATGCCCTCATTGGTGGTCTCGAGGTCTTCCTCGAACTTCTTCACCTTCTCGTGCGCACTGGCGAGCTCGGTTCGAGCGATGCGCAGTTCGGCATCGAGCGATCGAATGCGATCATCGCGCGGATCACGTTTTTTGGCGCGCTGACCCGAGCCCATACGAGCGCTGATCGCTGACAGTATCCAGCCGAGCAGGAACGCGCCGACGGTCATCAGGATCAGGTTCTGCGGAATTTCGACAAACATCGTCCTATGATTATGCGCTTTAAGGGCTCAGAAAAGGACAGGGTTCTCAGTCTGTGCACAGCCGGGTCGGGCCGCGGGAACCATATCCGGCGTTGATCCGTGTGATCGTATTTGAGTATTTCATATAGAAAACAACTATTTATTAGATATTGTTCACAGATTCTATTATGGACAGGCGGGCTATCGCCAGATCATCGCCGGCACCAGTATCGAACCTTCTCCGCGTCCAGGAACGCTTCTGCGTTGTCCCCTTTGAGCATTGCCAGGGTACTCAACATGCCAGCCTGCGTGCAGGTATCGGCAGCGACGGTAATCGAGCGCGGCGCGTTCATCACCGGCCAGCCGCTCTGCGGGTCCAGGATATGTCCGTAGCGGACTCCATCACGCAGCAAATAACGGCGTGCATCGCCGCTCGTCGCCAGGGCTCCTGTACGAATGTCTATCAAGGTGTCCGCCGCGCCTACGCGGCCGCCAACCGACTCGATACCCACTTTCCAGGCCGGACGCTCTGCGGGAGCCCTGGTCACGCCGAGGTCGCCGCCAAAATTGACCAAAACGCTGCAAGACGATGCTTCACGGATACGTTGTGTCACCCGGTCGACGGCGTATTCCTTGCCAATGCCGCCGAAATCGATCTGCATGCCCGGCTTCAGGCACAGGATCGGGCGCTGCCAGTCAGCCTTGTGCCAGCCGACACGTTGCAGTACTTGCGAGACGGCATCTTTTGAGGGGATATTGTCGCTGCCGTCAAAGCCCCAGACCTCGCGCAGGACACCCGATGTGATATCGAAGCCGCCATCGCTGAGTTCGTGGAGTGTGGCGCTGAAATCGAGCAGCGATGCGGTTTCTTCGTCTACCTCGACCGGCTTTCCGCCTGCGGAATTGATGCGCGCAACCGCGTTGTCCGGGACGTAACGGCTGAATTTGGCTTCGATACGCCACGCCTCGTCCGCCGCCAGTCCGGTCAGACGGCGTGTCTCGTCTGCACCAACGGTTTCGACGAGGACGTCACAAGGACTCGCCATGGCGCTGAAGCTGCCGACCCAGCAGTTTTCACCGGGCGTGACCCCGATGTCCCGAACCGGCCCCCCTCCGGTCAAAGGATACTACCTCGAGAACAGGTAACTGAATTGCACGATCACGGCGTCGAGATCCGGATAGGTCTCGCGACCGATCTGGTTGCCGATAAGCAACGCCGACGGGATCGAACCACGTTGCTGGTAGATCTCCGCGCGAACACTCATCTCATTGCCGCCCTTGGTTTTCCAGCCGTACTTGATGCCTGCAGTGATCGCGTCAAAATTTCCGAGTCGGTAATCGTACGACGCATAAGCGGGCAATGCGACGCCGTCCACGAGGCTGGTCGTATAGAATTCGGCCTCGGTCTGCGTGTAAAAACGCAGATGGGGCTCCAGGTAGCGTTCCGCGCCAAATGGCCAACGCAATTTCAGATCGACCGTGTGCGAGTCAATTTCCCAGTCGTCGGTCATGAACCGATACGAGGCATCCAGCACTTTGCCGTCCATGTAGTACTTCGTCTGGCCGTAGAGACTGTGCTTGGTCCTCTCCCGCGGCCGGTTCTCGAAACGAAATTCGTGTGACGGTCCCTCAGAACCCGGCGCCGGGGTGCGCGTGATCGTGTCGCCCGTGCCTCCGTCGACCAGGCTCAGGAACTTGTAGGGGTCCGTCAGGTAGCCGCTCGAATCACTGAACGAGTAGTTGATCTGGACCAGCATGCGTCTGGATATAACCTGCGTGACGCCGAGTACGATGTCGACAACGTCCTTGT
>DAOWGY010000045.1 GCA_030641695.1 Gammaproteobacteria bacterium | reverse complement strand
TCCGCCAAAGTGGAGATGGGCTTTTTTGTTGGAGCGGTTCTCGAATGTGTTGGAGCGGTTCTGGAACCGCGACCTGTAGGAGCGCTTCTTGAAGCGCGATGCGGCCTTACGGCCGCTGCTATCGCTCGCGGTTCGAGAACCGCTCCAACATATTCGAGAACCGCTCCAACACATTCGAGAACCGCTCCAACAAAAAAGCCCATCTCCACTTTGGCGGAGATGGGCTTCTGGTTTCCTTGTGCTCAGCTAATAGTCGGCCAGCTACCCCCTCCTAGGCGGGCAGCCACCACCAGACATTAATGTGCTGAGCGTTCATGGCACCGAGTATTACCGCCCGACGCCCCGGCCGTCAAGAATAAAAGGGGTCAGAGCCCTTTTTGCGCGCCAAGAGCCAAACGGGCGTATCACCTTGTAACAAAAAGGGCTCTGACCCCTTTTATGTTAGAGGTCGTAGAGGAAGGGTAATACGAGCGAGAAACCGACCCACATGATGATCGTAAGCGGGATGCCGACACGCAGGAAGTCCGTGAACTTGTAGCCACCGGCACTCAGAATCAGCAAGTTGGTCTGGTAACCATAGGGCGTCGCGAAACTCATGTTGGCGCCGAACAGCGTCGCGAGAATGAACGGCTCGGCCGGCACGCCGAGTTGCTGCGCGATACCGATGGCGATCGGTGTGCCGATCGCGGCGGCGGCGTTGTTCGAAACGACGTTCGTCAGCAACGCCATCAGCAACAGAAAAGCGCTCAGGATCATTGCCGTTGGCATTGCCGAGGTCATGCCGACAAAGTTCATCGCAAGATAGTCCGCCGTACCGGTGCCCATCAGGGCCCTGCCGAGTGCGAGGCTCGCTACGATGATCATGATGACGGGAATGGACAATGCACCGACGGCCTCACGCCAGTTCAGGCAACCGGTTGCAATCATCAAACCGAGCCCGACAACAGCACTAACGGCGATTGGCAAAATGCCGAACGCGGCCGCGGCTACGACAAGTGCCATTATAGCCAGGGCGCGCTTCGCACGATGCGTGTGCGGCAGACTGGTCGTGCCGTCGAGCACCAGCATCGAGCCGCTGTCCTTCAGGTTCGCGATGGCCTCATCGGTGCCCTGTACCAGGAG
Source organism: Gammaproteobacteria bacterium (assembly GCA_030641695.1). Classification (GTDB taxonomy): domain Bacteria; phylum Pseudomonadota; class Gammaproteobacteria; order Steroidobacterales; family Woeseiaceae; genus UBA1847. Next base: position 7,436 of record DAOWGY010000045.1, on the reverse strand, counting down.
CACGTCACCGGCGCGCAAGCGAATCGTGTTCAGGTCACCGGTCACCTGCGAACTCGGCGCCCGCGCGCGATGTAACGCCAGCGGCATCAGAGCATAGCTGCCACTGAAGCGCGCCGCGGCGAGGGTGCGCAAGTGCAGCGGCGAGCCGCGCGTGACGACGACCTCGGCCAGTTGCTGGCCGCTGGCCTCGAGTGGGAACTCGTCATCAACCGGATGTTCAACATCGGAAATGTTGTAAAGCGTCGCGCCCAGGAGTTGCTCGTAATGTTTGAGATTCTCCGGAGAATCCTTCACGAACAATCGGTCGCCGGGTTGAATTTTCACTTGTGGCAACTTGGCGAGAAACAGTGACTCACTGCGCTGGATCTTGTCGACTCGCATCTGCCCGTCGGCTTTGGCGAGCACTTCGGAAAGCGTACTGCCGTCGGCGAAACCACCTTCTTTGATATGCAGTTGCGCGCTGAAGATGCGCGGTGTCGTATCGGCCATCAGCGGTGTGCGATCAGGCAACAAGCGCGGCGCGACCAGCCACAAGAACAAGATGGCGACGCCACCGACCATGGTTACGGGCAGCACCCACTCGAACAGCGAAAATTCATGCTGCCCCATGTCATGAGCGATGCCGACGACCAGAAGGTTGGTGGACGTACCAATGGTTGTCGACATGCCGCCGATTATCGTAGCGAGACCCATCGGCATCATGACTTTCGAGACCGGGAATTTGCTGCGCAGCGATACCCCGACAAGGATCGGCATGAGCAACACGACAACCGGTGTGTTGTTCATGAAGGCGCTCAGAATAGCGCCGGCAATCAGCGTCGACAGCAATGCGAGGATAGGGCTCCGCGACCAGGCGCGACCAATGACCGTGGCAAGCGGTTGAAGCGCGCCCGTCGTCTCGAGCGCCTTGCCCACCATCATCAACGCGCATATTGCGACTAAAGCCTCGCTGCCGAAGCCCGCAAAGAAATCCATCGGCTTGAGCAGAATTTCTCCGCCCCGCTCGTACGGGAACAGCTGAAACCCGGCGATAAGGATGATCAGTATCGTGAGAGACGATGACTCGAGCGGAATTCGATCGCGCGTAAACAGGAACAGCGCGACGACGGTGAGTATCAGTACCGCTACCCCGTGAGCGTCAAGTGATATTGCTTGCAACGCGCCCCCTCAATTACGCAGTCGCTATTGTTGGAGCGCTTCTGGAAGCGCGATGCGGCCTGACGGCCGCCGCTATCGCTCGCGGTTCGAGAACCGCTCCAACAGTAGCGATTCAAGAAGCGCTCCAACAGACCGTATCCTAGATCATACGTGCTCTGCAATCAGGGAAGTTGCGCCACGCTGCTGCAACACCGCCTTGGCCCGCTGGTGAAAGCATTTGAATTCCTTGAGATTCCAGTGCGCAATAGACACGGTCTTATTGAACGCACAGGCATCGGCATGGCGCAACAAGGGCAATAATTCCGCGTAACGAAAATCGGCGGGTGCATTGGCAGGAAACAGCGACCACGGTGACAGGGCGAGCAGATTTCGATGCTGCACGAGACTTGCTTGCACGGCTTCCCGCCAGCGTCGCCGCCAGTCCTCGCGGATGCCGCTGCAAGGAAGATTATGACTCGGGTCGCTCAACGTAATTGCGGGCAACTGCTCCGAGCACGTCGCGATCGCTCTCGAACGTGACTGCAGCGTCGTGCGCACCCACAGCAGCATCTGGTTGAGGAAGCGCAGGCTGTCGTGGCTGCCGGGCTCGAAGCGTTTGAGTCGCAGCAGGTCTCCAAGCCCCACAACGACGATCGCGAGGCGGCGATTGAGCCATGCGTCATGCCGCATGTCGGGCGTCGGCCAGCACAGCACATCGTGCAGCTTATCGCCCACATCGACGCAGGTCTCGAGCGAGCGTTGCAGCGCCTGCTCATTCAGCACCCCGTTCGGACGAACGAAGCGTGTCAGGTCAATGCGCATCGTCACCCATGCGGACTCCACAGGTACCTGCAGTCCGACGGGCGACACGACCGCCCGCGCGCGTTCAGCGGATAACAGCGGACACTGAGGTATCACCAGGCCACCGAACGCGGTATGTACCTTTGGTACCGCCCTGTATTTCCACAGCTCAGCCCAGTATCGATCGCCATTGTCACTGTCGCCAACGAGCAAATAGGTCTCAGCGGGAGCCTGATCGGGCAACACCGGCTCCGCGCCGGCAAGCTGCAGCTGCCGGTAAAGTCGGTGTACCTGCGGTGGCTGCGTTGCCATGGCGGCGTCCACGCCGCTGCTGGCGAGCGACAACTCGACGCTTGCTGTTGAAACTGACATCACGATCCGTCCCTGGTCGTGCGGACCGGGACTGTACCCGGGCCGACTGTCGTTTTATTCTGCAACCCGGGGCCATGGCCGGCAGCCCCTGTTACTGGGCGGCCTCACGAGTTTTTGCTATTGTCGCGACGCCGGGCACACCTCCGCTCGAGAAGACCAAGATGACCTTCAAATCATTACTCGACGACTGGGCGAACGCCGAAAACCCCACCAGGACCAGCGAGACTTACAACGTCCATCTGTCCGTTGAGGATGCCGCGTGCCTGCATGCGCTCGCCGACCTGTTTCCCGGTACCGATCACGAGCGCATCATTACGGACCTCCTGTCTGCCGCGATTGAACAGGTCGAAGCCGCGATTCCCTACGTACCTGGCGAAAAGGTGATCCGCGAAGACGAGTTTGGCGATCCTGTCTACGAAGACACGGGCCTGACGCCGCAATTTCTCGAACTCGTAAGAAAACACCGCAAGCAATTCGAGGGGTAGGACACAGCCATGCCATCGTTTGACGTTGTCAGTGATTTTGATGCTCACGAAGCCGCCAATGCAGTGGATCAGGCTAATCGCGAGGTACACACCCGCTTCGATTTCAAAGGCACGGGTTCGAAATTCGAACTCGACGCCCAGCTCATTACGTTAACGTCGCAGAGTGACTTTCAGTTGCAGCAGATGATGGACATCCTGCGCCAGAAGCTCGCAAAGCGCGGTGTCGACATCGGCTGTCTCGACGAGCAGGAGCCCGAAATTACGGGCAGCGAGGCGCGCCAGAATGTCATTCTGCGCCGCGGCATCGAGTCCGAACTCGCACGAAAACTCGTCAAAACCGTCAAGAACAGCAAAATCAAGGTGCAGACGGCGATTCAGGGGGATAAGCTGCGAGTGAGCGGCAAAAAGCGTGACGATCTGCAGGCAACGATACGCCTCCTCAAGGAGACCGACGTCGACCTGCCGTTGCAATACGAAAACTTCCGCGACTGAGACCTATCTAAGAAATCATGGGCAGTGGCGCACACAAGGTATTACGTCGCCAGGACATCACCTTCGAAGACAAGGACCAGTCACTGCGCGACGATGTCCGCATGCTGGGCGCGCTTGTCGGTGACCTGATACGCGAACAAGGCGGCGATGACCTGTTCGAATTCGTCGAGAACGCCAGGTTGCGGTCCATTCGACGGCGCGAAAATAATGAGCTCGAGGGCGAAGAACTCGCGGCCCTCGTAGAAAACCTCGAACCGGACATGGCACTGCAGGTCATCCGCAGTTTCTCCACCTATTTCCAGATGGTGAACACGGCCGAGAAAGTGCATCGCATTCGCCGCCGGCGCGAATACCTGAGGGACGTCGAGCGGTATCAACCCGGCGGTCCCGAAGAGACACTCGTCAAGCTAAAGGCGTCAGGCATGAGTGCCGATGATTTGCAGACGCTGATCAACTCCCTGTACATCGAACCGGTATTCACGGCACACCCGACCGAACCGACACGCCGCACGATATTGCGCAAAGAGCAGAACATCGTGAAGCATCTCGTCGACATGCTTAACCCGATGATGACGCCCCAGGAAACCACTTCGGCGCTCGCCAACATTCGCCTGCTCGCGACGACAGGATGGCAGACCGACGAACACCCGTCGGAACAAATGACCGTCGCCGACGAACTCGAACACGTACTGTTTTTCTTAACGGACGTGCTGTATCGCGCGATACCGCCATTCTATGAAGACGTTGAGTATGCCGTTCAGCGAATTTACGGCGATGAGGCCAGCAACATACGAATACCGACGATTGTCAATTTCGCCTCCTGGGTCGGCGGCGATATGGACGGAAATCCGAACGTCAACGCGAAAACCATTCGCTCGACGCTGGCGCGGCAGCGCTCGCTGATATTGGACCTTTACTTCAATGAGTGCGGGGCGCTTTCCGCCAAGCTGAGCCAGGCTGAAGATCGTGCAAACTTCAGCGACGAGATGCTGGCGGTGTTAAAACATTATCAAGGTGTATTTCCGAACGCCTATCACGCGGTTCCATCGCGTCATCGCGACATGCCGTATCGTGTCTTCCTGCGCCTGGTTCAGCAGCGCTTGCAGTCGACCTTCGATGACGATTTGTTCCCGTACGAGAAGGTCGCGCAGTTCCGTGCCGACGTTCAGCTCATTCACGACAGTCTCGTCGCCAACAAGGGCGAACATGCGGGGCTGTTTGCGGTGAATCGACTGCTGCGGCGCATCGACACGTTCGGCTTCCACCTAGCCACGCTCGACGTGCGCCAGGATGCGCATGTGCACCGCCGCGTTGTCGGCGAGTGCCTGGGCGAGGATAACTGGCTCGAGATGCCGCCGGAGGAACGCACAAAAAAGATCATTAACGCCATCGTTTCGCGAGAAGGCATACCGGAGCACCTGAGCACACTCGCGCGCAAGACCATCGCCGTATTTCAGGCGATAGCGTTTTGCCGACGCAAGTACGGTGAGCGCGCAATAGGTCCTTTCATCGTCAGCATGACGCAGGACGCCGATGACATTCTCTCGGTGCTGCTGCTCTGCCAATGGAGTGAACTTCACAATCGCAAAGGCGAAGTGCCGCTGGACGTCGCACCGCTGCTGGAAACCGTCGATGATCTGGACCGCGGCCCCGAGATCATGGACATCTTGCTGTCGACGAATTTATACCGCGAGCACCTTAAGACACGTGGCTATCGCCAGACCGTCATGATCGGCTATTCGGACAGTAACAAGGACGGCGGGCTCGCATCCGCACGCTGGGCATTGCAAAACGCTCAGCAGACGCTCGTCGAGGCCGTCGAGGCGCACGACGTCGAACTGACCTTGTTTCACGATCGCGGTGGCACGATCAGTCGTGGCGGCAGCAAAACCCACGTAGCCGTGCTCGGCGCGCCGCCCGGTACGGTAAACGGCCGCCTGCGCGTTACCGAGCAGGGCGAGATCATCAATGAGAAATACGGCCTGCGCGGCATCGCATTACGTACGCTGGAGCAGGTCGTCGGCTCACTGGCCCTCGCGACTGCGATGCCGCGACACCGTGGCAACGACGAACCCGAATGGCACGCGATGATGGACATCATCGCCGATGAAAGCCGCAAGGCTTACCGTAAACTTATCTACGAGACACCCGGGTTCTACGAGTATTTCAGGCAGGCCACACCGATAGACCTGATCGAGCGCATGCGCATCGGCTCGCGGCCTGCGGCACGCTCGTCCAAAAGCGGAATCGACGCGCTACGCGCCATTCCGTGGGTGTTCGCCTGGACGCAGGCGCGCTTCGTCCTGCCTGGCTGGTACGGTATCGGCACGGGGCTTGCGAAGGCCGTCGAACAATTCGATGCGGGCGCGTTCCGCAGCATGTTCTACGAATGGTATTTCATGCGAGCACTCACAGCGGACGCCGAGATGGTGCTCGCCAAGGCGGATCTCGGCATCGCCAAACTTTACTCCGAGCTTGCCGGCGACCTGCACGAGGAGTTTTTTCCGCTGATCAAGCAAGAGTACGATCTGACGCGCGATCTGATTCTCGAATATTCCGGGCACGAAGCGCTGCTCGAGGGAGACATCACGCTGCAACGTGCGATCATGCTGCGCAATCCGTATGTCGACCCCATGAGCCTGATGCAGGTGGATTTACTGCGCCGCTGGCGTGAGTCCAACTACGAAGACCCGCAGCTTTTCGAAGCACTGCTCGCAAGTATCAACGGCATCGCACAGGGACTACAAAACACCGGCTAATCGCGGTTCAAGAACCGCTCCAACAGTTGAAGCGCTTCAGTAGGTCGCGCTTCGAGAAGCGCTCCAACAGATTCCCATCGTTGGAGCGCTTCTCGAAGCGCGATTTCGACTAGTCTTCGATGAAGGTAGTGAACTCGGCGAGTTCCTTGCGCTTTATATCCGGCACCCTCGCATCTTCGGCGGGATAACCCACGACCAGTAGCAGGAACGGCCGCTCGCTGCTTGGCCGGCCGAGAATTTCGTTCAGGAACTTCATTGGGCTGGGCGTGTGTGTCAGGGTAGCGAGCCCCGCCTGGTGTAAAGCGGTAATCAGCATGCCCGTTGCGAGCCCGGTCGATTCCGTCGGATAGTAATGCTTCACTTTGCGGCCATCCTGGAGATACCCGTACTTTTGCAGGAATACCGCAATCAGGTATGGCGCCGTTTCGAGAAATGGCTTGTTCGAGTCCGTGCCAAGTTGTTCGAGCGCGGCGAGCCACTCGGGTGATGCACGATGCTCGTAGAATTCGCGTTCCTCGATTTCCGCCGCCTCACGTATTTTTTTCTTGGTCTCTGCACTGCTCACGACAACGAAATGCCACGGCTGCAGGTTCGCCCCGCTCGGCGCCGTGCCTGCTGCCTTCAATGCGGTCTCGATGATGTCGCGCGGTACGGGTCGATCGGAGAACTCGCGAACAGTGCGGCGTCTCGCGATGTTGGCGTAAAACGCTTCTACGCGCTCCCGCATCTCGTCAACGGGGTACTCGTGGTAGCTCTCGAGCGGAATCGTCGGGTAGTCAGTCACTACTGAGGCTCCTTAGTACGGTCCATTGATCAGTATCATTCTCGGATTCCATTTTTCCCTGCATTGAAATTCCCGCTTCATGCACGGACTCCGGCCGGCCGGAAATCAGTGGGTGCCAGTCCGCGAGTTCCTGACCGTTTGCGAGACGACGATACGCACAACTTGCCGGTAACCAGTTATAAGGTTCCGGATCGTCGGCCGTCAGCACGAGGCAGTCGGCGACTTCTTTCGCACGATTCGCGTAGTCCGTGCAACGACAGGTCTCAAGGTCGAGCAGCCGGCAAGCGAGATCAGTGTAGAAAACCTCACCCGTGTCCTCGTCCTCGATCTTATGCATGCAGCACAGCGCACAGCCGTCGCAGAGCGACTCCCACTCGTCGGGCGTCATCTCGGACAGCGATTTGCGTTTCCAGAATTGATCGTTCATCGTTTGTGGCAGGTCGCGCTTCGAGAAGCGCTCCAACAGTGGTCGTTGGAGCGCTTCTCGAAACGCGATTAGTCCATATTTGTTGGAGCGCTTCTCGAAGCGCGATTGGCCCTTGTCGTAATATTCAGAGTAACCTAATTTCCGATGAAAGCCGTTTTTCTCGATTATGGAACCATGGG
>DAOWGY010000087.1 GCA_030641695.1 Gammaproteobacteria bacterium | reverse complement strand
TGCTCAGGCTGAGCTTCATTTTCGATCTGCGGATACACGAGTTTCAGTTCGTTGCCCACTCGTTGCTCGACTGGCGCACGGCCCTTCGGGCTGACACACAGCCAGTCGATATTCTGCGGCGCGGCGATCGTGCCGTTCGTTTCCACGCCGACCTCGAATCCCGTCGCGTGCAGCGCATCGACCGCGGCCGCGTCGAGTTGCAGCAGCGGTTCACCCCCGGTGCAAACCACGTATCGCGAACCGGTACCTGAAGTCTCAGGCCAGGCGCTTGCGACGGCTCTGGCGAGCGACTCGGCATCATCGAATTTGCCGCCACCCGGCCCGTCCGTACCGACAAACTCGGTGTCGCAAAATCGGCATACAGCGTCGGCACGATGCTGCTCCCTGCCCGACCAGAGGTTGCATCCCGCGAATCGCAGAAATACCGCTGGCCGTCCGGTTCGAGCACCTTCGCCCTGCAGCGTGTAATAGATTTCCCTAACGGAGTAGGTCATCCGATGTCCAGCAGTGGGTCCCGCACGCCGGCTTCCTCGAATCCTTTGGCTCGCAACTCGCAGGCAGGACAGACCCCGCAGGGTGGCCGCCGACCGTTGTAACAGGTATGGGTCAGGGCCATGGCGTCAAGTGCGCCGAGTTCGACGGCAAGCTCAACCGTTTCTTTTTTGGAACGATGCATTAGCGGCGTATGGATCTGCATCTCGATATCCATGCCGAGTTCGATCGAACGCTGCAACGCCTCGATGGTCGATTCACGGCAATCGGGGTAGCCACTGTAATCCGTCTGTGCAACGCCGGTCACGAGGTGATTGATGTTGCGCCGGTAGGCGTATGCAGCAGCGTATGTCAGGAAAATGAGGTTCCGCCCGGGCACGAAGGTGATCGGCAGGCCTGTCTGAGAATCTTTTTCGTCACTGACATCGATGCTTGCGTCGGTCAATGCATCGCCACCGAGCGCCGCAAATGTGTCGATCGGCAGACAGACATTCGCAACGCCCACCCTCGCGGCAACCTCGCGTGCGCAGGTGAGTTCGACCTTGTGCCGCTGCCCGTAGTCGAACGACACGCTCGAGACATTGTCCTGCCCGAATCGTTTGATTGCCCAGTACAGGCAGGTGGTCGAATCCTGCCCGCCAGAAAGCACAACCAGCGCTTTATCAGTCATCTCGGCCTTGGTCACTAACGATCCTTCTTGCGCGGCAGACCGTTTTCGAACTCAGCCCAATCCGCTGGTTCGTGTCTGACGAGGTAGTCCCTGGTGAGTTCTTCGGACAACAACCACAAGCGGTCCGCCATCGCCATGTCCTGCATGTGCGTGTCACCGACCAAATCGATGGCATTACAGTCCTCGAAGAACCTGCCACTCGTTGATCCGAGCAGCGGGTTCGTGGCCACGTAACAACTCGTTGCCGCACCTTCCTCGATATTCTTGCCGCTGACCGCCGCCAGCACGCCGAAACCGAACTGCAGGAAACGATTTACGTTGCGGTCGATCTCGGTGTTGATGAGGCCCGGATGCAGTGCGTTAGACGTAATACGCGAGCCCCGCAAGAACTTGCCGAGCTCGAGCGAAAACAACACATTGGCAAGTTTGGAGTGTCCATACGCCATTGCATCACTGTAGTCGCGTGTTATGCGCAGGTCATCAAACAGAATTCCGCCCTCAGGTGCTTCCCTGTAGGCCGCACGACTGGCGACAACGACAATACGACCCTGCCACGCGTAATACAGCCGATCCAGCAATCGGTTGACCAGCAGAAAATGACCGAGATGATTAACGATGAAGTGTTTCTCGACGCCGTTGATCAACTCTTGCTCGTTGCCACCGCCGCGATGGCCGGCATTGCAAATCAGCATGTCAACAGGCCGATTCATGGAGCGAATCGTCTCGGCGCAGCTGACTACCGAGTCGAAGTCAGACAACTCCAGCTGCAACGGCGTCGTCATTCCCCGAACTCCCTTGCAGGCCTCCTCGGCCCGCTCCAGGGAGCGACTGGTGCCGATCACGTAGGCGCCGCGCAACGCGAGTACACGCATCGTTTCGAAGCCGATGCCGGACGTACAACCCGTGACCACGGCGATCTTGCCCTTGAGGTCGATGCCTTCCGTGACCTGTACGGCCGTCGATTCGTCGTCAAATGCGCTTCGAGGAACGGCGTCGACCGGCACCTTGTCATACGCGCTACAGGCAGACAGCAACGGCGTTGCCGCGGCAGCAGCCGACATCCCGAGGAAGTTCCTGCGATCAATACTCATGCGTCGCCTGTCGACAGGACGTCAATCGAACAGCTTGTCAGCGTCGCTGGATGGCGTATCGGGCGCATCCGACACCAACTCGCTATCGCCGAATAAGACCTCGAGCGATTGCCTGGCCTCATCGGCTTTCTCTTTTGTTGCCGGATTGAAGGCGTCTTCGCTCGGTAC
>DAOWGY010000240.1 GCA_030641695.1 Gammaproteobacteria bacterium | reverse complement strand
TTCTGCGTTCGTCGACGCGCGCATCGTCAGTTGCGCAGTGTCCGGTTCGTATCCGGCACCGTGCATCGCGTCACGCACCGCCTCGAATTCGGTCGGTTCAGTCAGAACCTCGATTGAGCCATCGTCTTCAACGATAACGTCTTCGGCGCCGGCCTCGATGGCGGCTTCCATGATGGCATCCTCGTCGGCGTCTCCGGGATAAAGCAACTGCCCCACATGATTGAACAGGTAACTCACCGAGCCATCCGCGCCGAGGTTGCCGCCGAATTTGGTGAACGCGTGACGAACCTCTGCAACTGTCCGGTTACGGTTGTCGGTCAGGCAATCGACCATGACAGCCGAGCCGCCAGGCCCGTAACCCTCGTAACGTATTTCCTGGTAATCGGCACCATCGAGTTCGCCCGCACCACGTTTGCTGGCGCGCTCGATGTTGTCCTTCGGCATGCTCTGCGCTTTGGCCTTGTCGATTGCGAGACGCAAGCGTGGATTCGCTTCGGGATCACCGCCCCCCATTTTTGCAGCGACCGTAATTTCACGAATCAGTTTCGTGAACAGCTTGCCGCGCTTCTTGTCCTGGGCGCCCTTGCGGTGCTGAATGTTCGCCCACTTGCTATGTCCTGCCATTGAGTCCTGCTTGTCGCTGTCTGACCCCGAAACGCCAAAACGGACCGTCGACCGGGCGCTTGCCGGTCATTACAGCCTTGTGTGATTTCATGCCCTTCGCCCAAGTTTGAATCCGGCCGGGCCACGGGGCCGAAATCAGCGCGTATGATAACGGTTATTGCCCGCACTGGCACATTGTGAAGTTCTGCCAAATGGCCGTCTCGACAACCGAAAATCACGATATCAGCGCCGAACAGGCGGACATTGTTGACCTGGCCCGGCGCTTTGTCGACGCGCTGCCCGCACGCGACGGGATCGCCGCGATCATCGCTGAGGGACGGGATATAGCAGCGATCGTCGAATCGCTCGGTTTGCCGGACGACGTCGTCGCGGCGGTGCACGTCTATCCCCTGGTACGAGACGGATTCCTAGACGACAATGATATTCAAAACAGTAAGATAGCCTCTTTATCTCGAATTATTGGAGGTTTGCTGCGCCTCGGTCGCTTTTCCCTGCCGGCCGACTGGCGCCCCGGGGAGGCGCTCGCGGTGCAGCAATCCGAAGCGTTGCGCAAGATGTTGCTCGCGGTCGTCTCCGATGTCCGGCTGGTACTGGCGCGCATTGCCGAGCAGCTGCATCGCATGCGCGAGGCAAAAAGCGCGGCCATCGCCGACCAGCACGCGCTGGCAGTGGAAACGCGCGAAATCTATGCGGCGCTGGCCAGTCGCCTCGGTGTATGGCAACTCAAGTGGGAACTCGAGGACCTCGCTTTTCGATACTCCGAACCTGACACCTATGCCGGGATCGCCAAAGCGCTCAAGGAAAAACGCACGGAGCGCGAAGGCTTTATCGATGAGGTAAAGGCGATTTTGAACCGGGACCTGGAGGCCGCCGGCATCGACGCCGAAGTGACCGGCAGACCAAAACACATCTTCAGCATCTGGCGCAAAATGCAGCGCAAGGGCCGCGGCCTGGACAGCCTGTTCGATATTCGTGCTCTGCGGGTACTCGTTAACGACGTCAAAGACTGTTACGCGGCGCTCGGCGTGGTTCACAATCTGTGGTCCTACCTGCCCGGCGAATTCGACGACTACATTGCGAATCCGAAAGACAACGACTATCGCTCCCTGCACACCGCGGTCATCGGGCCCGAGGGTAAGACGGTCGAAGTGCAAATTCGCTCACATGAGATGCATCGTCAGGCCGAACTCGGCGTCGCGGCACACTGGCGCTACAAGGAGGGCGGCGGCATGCCCGCGGCGTTCGACCAGAAAATTCGCTTCCTGCGGCAATTGCTCGAACCCAGCGACGACGGCAGCGATCTGCTCGACCAGATTCGCGATGATGTTTTCGAGGATCGTGTCTACGCGGTCAGTCCGAAAGGCGACGTCGTCGAATTGCCAGCTGGTGCGACACCTCTCGACTTCGCCTATCACGTGCACACACAGGTCGGTCACCGCTGCCGCGGTGCCAAGATCAATGGTCGCATCGTACCGCTGACGTACAAGGTACAGAATGGCGATCAAATCGAGGTAATAACAGGCAGTCAGCCACAACCGAGCCGCGACTGGTTGAGCCCCGGGCTTGGCTATCTCGCAGGCGCACGCAGTCGCGCAAAGGTCCGCAGCTGGTTCCGGCAGCAGGACAAGGACCAGCACCTCCGTCAGGGACGGGAAATCCTCGAACGCGAGCTCGCGCGGCTCAACGTCAAGGACGTCGCGACCGACACGATTGCTGATCAGTTGAAGCACCGCAATGCGGACGCACTCTGCGTCGCACTCGGGGCCGGCGACCTGACGCCCGCATCTATTGCAACAGCGCTACAGCATCTACGCGGCATCGAGCAGCCTCGGCTACTGCGGCCGCGGCGTTCGAGCAAACGCAAGTTGGCGAAACCCGACGGAATCGCTGTCAGCGGCGTCGGCGACCTGATGTGCAATTTCGCAAGATGTTGCCGACCGGTCCCGCCCGAAGCAATCGTCGGATACATCACGCAGGGCCGGGGCGTGAGTATTCACAGGCAGGATTGTGGCAATTTCCTCGGCCTCAATCAGCGCCACCCGGAACGCATCATGGAAGTGAACTGGGGTAGCTCGGAGTCGGCAACCTACCCTGTCGACCTGACGTTGCGCGCCTATGACCGCAGTGGGCTGATTCGTGACATCAGCACGATACTCGCCGATGAGGGTGCCAACGTCAGCGACCTCCGCAGCCACACGGACACGGTGACCCTGGAAACGATCATGGACATCAGCGTCGAGATACGCGACCTGCCGACGCTCAGTACGACGATCGCGCGGCTCGAGCAACTGACCAACGTAATCTCGGTCAGGCGCAAAGCCTGACCGAAGCCGGCCTCAGGCAGCGGGAAATTCAGGTACTATTTCGCTGCCCGATAATCACGATAATAAGGGAAATCCCATGCAGGAAATCGTCGGCGCGATCAACAGTTGGATCTGGAGCCCGGCGCTCATCTACCTACTCCTGGGCGTAGGCCTCTTTTTCTCGATACTGACCCGGTTCGTGCAGGCGAGGATGTTTCGCGAAATGATCCGCTTGCTATTTTCGAGCAAGGAATCGGAAAAGGGCATTTCCTCGTTCCAGGCCCTGGCGGTCTCGCTGTCGGGCCGCGTCGGCACTGGCAACATCGCCGGCGTTGCGGCGGCAATCGGGTTCGGCGGACCGAGCGCCGTTTTCTGGATGTGGGTCGTTGCCTTCCTCGGCTCCGCCACCGCATTCGTCGAATCGACGCTGGGCCAGATTTACAAGGAAGTCGACGAAGGCCAGTACCGTGGCGGACCGGCTTACTATTTCGAAAAAGCGCTCGGGCAGAAGTGGTATGCCTGGGTTTTTGCGATCGCAACGATAATCGCTACTGGCATGCTGCTGCCAGGTGTCCAGTCCAATGCCATTGGCAACGCTGCGGCAGTCGCCTTCGGCAGCGGTTCAGAGGTCAACTTGCCGCTGGGCGCCGTCAATTCGACAAACCTGATCACCGGCATAATCATCGTGATCGTGCTCGGCATCATCATTTTCGGTGGCGTCAAACGTATCGCGCACTTTACGCAGGTCGTCGTGCCAGTCATGGCGCTGGCTTACATCGCGATGGCACTCATCGTGATCGCCATGAACATCACCGACCTGCCGGACGTTTTCGCACTGATCTTCAAGGACATCTTCGAGCCAATGGCGATGTTTGGCGGCGCAATCTTCTGGGGTGTGAAACGCGGCGTCTTCTCGAATGAGGCCGGCCAGGGAACGGGGCCGCACGCGGCCGCGGCATCCGAGGTTCAGCACCCGGCGCAACAAGGCCTGGTGCAGGCGTTCTCGGTTTACGTCGACACCTTGTTCGTCTGTTCGGCGACCGCCTTCATGATCCTGATCACCGGCATGTACAACGTCATGCCCGAGAGCACAGGCACCTTCGTCGTCCAGAACCTGCCCGCCGCAACGATTATCGACAGTCCTGCGTTCACGCAGTTCGCGCTGGAGAGCACCGTGGGTGGATTCGGCAAAGTCTTCGTGGCAGTGGCCCTGTTTTTCTTTGCGTTCACCACATTGCTGGCCTATTACTACATCGCGGAGACCAACGTGGCATACCTGCGGCGTTTCTTCCGCATACCGTTCGAGCTGACGTTGCTGAAGCTGCTGTTGATGGGGTCGGTTTTCTACGGCTCCGTCAAGACAGCGAGCCTTGCGTGGGGCCTTGGCGACATCGGCGTCGGCCTGATGGCCTGGCTCAACATCGTCGGTATCCTGCTGCTATTCGTCGTCGGCCAACCGGCACTGCGCGCCTTGAAAGACTACGAGGAGCAGCGCAAGGCGGGTGTCGAGACCTACACATTTGATCCCGAGAAACTCGGGATCAAAAACGCGGACTTCTGGCTGAATAGGGACTAGAAGCCTTTACCGAGCGCCTTGTCGAGATCTTGCTGCGTCACCTGGCGAAATGCGTATTTGTAGCCGAAGTAAGCAGCCAGGCCGTAGAACAGGACATCCATAACTTCGAACGTCGACGAGAGAATGTCGGACGCGATCGCGAAATCCAGTTGCGTAACGACATCCATGAAGGTCAAGCCTTCACTCATGGCAATGAAATAGGTAAAGGTCATCAGGTTGCCGACCGCGCAGCCGACTAATGCCATTACAGCACTGACTGCCCCGAATACCGGAGCAATACCCTTACCGGCGAAGCGAACCGCGAATCCGACGAAAAAGCCGATGCCGACGGCCATCCAGCCGATCTGGTATTCAGTGACGACGGTTACCGTGGCCCAGATTCCGGCGCCGACCATGGCAGCAAAAAAACCGGTCAGGGCACCCATCAAAAGGTTTTGTTCCTCATGCAGCGTCTGCATGAGCAACTGCGCCTGCTGCTCATTGAGAACGGGCTCTGCTGCTTGCGCTTCCGCATCTTGCTCCGCGCCTGCGTCGACGGGAGCATCACCGGAATCGATCCTCAGCGTGGCTTCAGGTGGTACCAGGTCGTTCATGGGAGTTCTCCGTGCGAACTTCCTCACGAGTATACGAGCGGGAGGCGCGGCAAAAGGCCGACCAGGTCTCACAAACGGTGGCAGGCACCGCTAGTTCGTATAGTTCAGCGCGCGCTTGTCAGCAGCGAGCGCGGCTTCGTGGACCGCCTCGGCAAGGCTCGGGTGCGCATGTATCGTGCGTT
>DAOWGY010000328.1 GCA_030641695.1 Gammaproteobacteria bacterium | reverse complement strand
GCCTCGAGTTGCACGATTCCGATGTAGCTGGCTTCGAGCGCCTGGTAGTCGATAGCACTGGCTTCATAGAACGGCACGTCTTCGGTGCACATGATCGAATTGTGCATGCCGAGCGCCAGCGCGTCGGCCATGCTCGCTGCAATCATGTGAAATTGTGCCGCCAGGGGTTCGTAATTTCCGCCGGCTGCTTCGTCAATGAGGAGCGGCACGATCGCCATCGAGTTGCTGTGATAGGAAAGCAGGCGGATGGCGCCCGCCAGCTCGGCCGAGCCGAAGTCAACGAATTCCCGCCGGCCGGTAACAGGGTTGGCGAGATCGAAGACGACGGCCTGCCGTTTGTGGTCGGCACGCTGGGCGGTGGACGATTGCTGCAGGTTCGGGAAGCGCTCATTGCACGCAGCGTCCTCTGCACAACGGGAAATTATATTGTCGAGGGCGCGTTGCGCCTCGGTGGCTATCTCGGGACCAAGTGGTTGCTGCGGCGGTACGACGCCGTCCAGCACAATCGAGCGAGTCGACGCGGGGTAACGACGCGCAAAGTGCTGCGCGACGCGCGAGCCGTAGGACACGCCATAGAGATTGAGTTGGGTGTAGCCGAGCGCTTCGCGCACGGCTTCGAGATCGGCAATCGCGATGCTGGTCGTGAAAAAGCGCGGATCGTGCAGCAGGGCGTCGAGGCAGGCCTGTGTCGCTTCGAGTGCAAGTTCCGTGGAGTATCGGCCAGCGACAATATCGTCGTCGATGTCGCAATCCATGCGAGAGGATTCGCCAGTGCCGCGCTGGTCGACAAGCAGGATGTCGCGATCGCGCCGTACGTGTTCGAACGCGCCCCGGTAGGCCGAATAAAACTGCCTGGCGCCCTGGCCCGGGCCGCCGGCAAGGGGGACGAACGGGTCGGGCTGCGGCGTAAGATCCAGCGCGGGCACGACAGCGACGGCAATCTCGATTTCTGCTGAGTTCGGATCGGCCGGATTTTCGGGCCGCCGCAGCGTGCCGCAGCGGGCCTTTATGCCCGGAAACGCCGGGCCGGCACTAATGCGACAGTCCTCGAGTTCGAGCGCCACCGCGTCGCCCGTAAAGGCCGGGAGCAGGAGCGTGGTGAGAACGAGCGCGACGATACGAAGCATGCGAATCCGCGGCAAGCGATGAGGCGCGCTATCTTGGCGACAAGCCACGGGCATGTAAAGAAAGCCCGCTCTTGTTGTAGAATGCGCCGCCTCAATTGCTCATTTTTTAAGCAATGACACATGCAACGCCGAGCGCTTTTGACGTCCTCGTGATCGGGGGTGGTCATGCCGGGACGGAGGCCTCGCTGGCCGCCGCGCGCGCTGGCGCCCGCACGCTGCTGATTACCCAGAGAACAGAGACGCTCGGCCAGATGAGCTGCAACCCGGCGATCGGCGGCATCGGCAAGGGTCACCTGACCCGCGAGATCGATGCGCTGGGCGGCGCGATGGCGAGAGCCATCGATCGGGCCGGCATCCAGTTTCGAACGCTGAATGCGAGCAAGGGCCCGGCGGTAAGGGCTACGCGAGCACAGGCCGACCGGGAACTCTACAAGCTCGCGATCCGCTACCTGCTCGAGAGCCAGCAGAAGCTGTCGATCGTCGAGCAGTCGGTCGACGACCTGATCGTCGAGGGCGAACGGGTGGCCGGGGTCGTGACGTCGCTCGGGCAGTCGTTTCACGCGAAGACGGTGATACTCACTGTCGGCACGTTCCTCGGTGGGCGCATCCTCATCGGTCGGACCGAGAGGCCTGGCGGCCGAGCTGGCGACGCCCCATCGAATCGCCTGGCCGACCGCTTGCGTGAGTTACCGTTCCGGGCTGCACGGCTGAAAACGGGTACGCCACCACGGCTCGACGGTAAAACACTTAACTTCGAGGTCATGACGGAGCAGCCGGGCGACACGCCGGCACCGGTGTTTTCGTTCGTCGGCGAGCGCCGCGAACATCCCGAGCAGGTGTCCTGCTATATCACTAAGACCTGTGAGGAGACCCACGACATCATTCGCGGCTCGCTCGACGAATCGCCGATGTACTCGGGGATGATTGATGGCGTCGGACCGCGTTATTGCCCGTCGGTCGAGGACAAAATCGTGCGCTTTGCCGACAAGGCGTCGCACCAGATTTTCGTCGAACCCGAAGGGCTCAACACGAACGTGGTCTATCCGAACGGCATCTCGACGAGCTTGCCGCACGAGACTCAGGTGCGTTTCGTGCGCTCGATCCCTGGGTTCGAAAATGCGCTCATCACACAGCCGGGCTATGCGATCGAGTACGACTACTTCGACCCGCGCGATCTCAAGCCGGCGCTCGAGACGAAGCACATACACGGCCTGTATTTCGCGGGCCAGATCAATGGCACCACGGGTTACGAAGAGGCAGGGGCACAGGGATTACTCGCCGGCATCAATGCCGCACGGCAAGCGTTCGGCGCCGAGGGCTGGTTCCCACGTCGCGATGAAGCGTATCTCGGCGTTCTCGTCGACGACCTGATCACGCGTGGCGTCAGCGAACCGTATCGCATGTTTACGAGCCGCGCCGAATACCGCCTGACACTCCGGGAAGATAACGCAGACGACCGGCTGACGCCCATCGGCCGCGATCTTGGCCTGGTCAATGACGAACGCTGGACGCTTTTCGAGCAAAAGCGCGAAGCGATCGCGGTGGAACAAACGCGCGTCGACGGCATACTCGTGCGCCCGGACGACGTGACTGCAAGCGATCGGGACGTTCTCGGCAAGGCGCTGCAGCGTGAGAGCACGGCAGCCGACCTGCTGCGCCGCCCGGAGCTCGGTTACGCGGATGTTACGGCGTTGTCGATGGTGGGCGACATGAACCGCGTCGCGCTCGCGACCGATGAGCAATGCGAGCAGGTCGAACTGGCCATCGAAGTGCGCGCAAAATACGCGGGCTATATCGACAGGCAGCAGCGCGAGATCGCGAAACACGCGAAACAGGAAAAGCTGCGCCTGCCGCACGATCTCGACTACGATCAGGTCGACGGCCTGTCGAACGAGGCACGTCAGCGCCTGCAGTCATCGCGCCCGCTGACTTTGGGACAAGCCTCGCGGCTTGAAGGTATGACACCATCGGCCGTATCGTTGCTCCTGATTCATCTCAAGAAACGCCAGCTCGCCAGGACCGCCTGACCGGGACACGCTATGAAACTCACTCGACTGCTGCTGGTGATCGTTGTATCGCTGGCCGCCATCTCATTGCTCGTCGTTTTCTGCGGTGGCCCGCAGCAACCGTCCGACGGACGGTCGGTTCTGAATCGCGCGCTGTCCACCGAACCGGAGTCGCTCGACCCGCAAAAAGGCCGTAGCGTGCAGGCAGCCGATGTGTTGCGCGATATCGGTGAGGGCCTGGTTGCTTATTCGGCGTCGGGCGAACTCATAGCGGCTGCCGCGGCGAGCTGGGACATCTCCACCGACGGGCTTTTGTATACTTTTCATATGCGGCCCGAGGCGCACTGGTCGAACGGCGACCCGGTCACAGCGCAGGACTTCGTATTCGGTATGCAGCGACTGGTCGATCCAGCCACGGCGGCGTTTTATGCGGCCGAGCTCGGCAATGTCGTCAACGCCACGGCGATCGTTGCGGGCGATATGCCGACGACCGAGCTCGGCGTGGAGGCTGTGGATGATCGCACGCTGCTTGTTTCGCTCCTGCGGCCGACACCCTACCTGCTGAGCTTGTTGACTCACCCGAGCACGTTCCCTGTGCATCGTGGTTCATTCGAGCAGCACGGTGATGCGTTCGCGAGAGCCGGGAACCTGCTGTCGAACGGTGCGTATGTGCTTGTGGAGTGGTCACCCGGGTCGATCATCGAGCTCGATCGAAACCCGCACTACTGGAACAACCAGAATACGTCGATCCACGTTGTACGCCATCACGTCGTGACGCAGGAAATGGCGGAACTCAACCGTTATCGCGCTGGCGAACTGCATACGACCAGCACGGTTCCGCCGGACAACTTTGCGCAAATAAAAGCGGAATACGCAGATCAGTTGCATATCGCGCCGACGCTCGGGGTTTACTACTACGGTTTCAATCTCACCCGGCCGCCGTTCAAGGATAACCCGGTGCTGCGGCAGGCGCTGTCCATGGCGATCGATCGCGAGGTGCTCGTCGAAAAAATCACGGGCCGCGGTGAAGAGGCGGCCTATAGCTGGGTACCGCCCGGCATCAATAACTACGAGCCACCGCAACTGTCATATGCCGACCTGAGCCAGGACGAGCGCAATGCGCTGGCGCAGAGCCTCTACAAAGAGGCGGGATACGGCGAGGATAAGCCGCTGCAATTCGAGTTGCGCTACAACACGTCGGATACTCAGCGGCGCATCGCACTCGCGGTGCAATCGATGTGGCGCGAGGTCCTCGGCGCCGAGGCGAAGCTCGTCAATGTCGAATTCCAGGTGTTGCTGGACCAGATGCGCGAGCGTGAAGCCACCGAGGTTTTTCGCTCGAGCTGGTTTGGCGATTACAACGACGCCAATACGTTTCTCGCCATCATGCAGAGCGACAGTGCGGCAAACATGCCGGCCTATGCCAACGACAATTACGACACGCTCATGGCGTCGGCGAGCGAACAACTCGACCTCGACAGGCGTCGGCTGTATCTGGAAGAAGCAGAACGGGATTTGCTGGCCGACCACGCGGTCATCCCGCTGTATTTCTACGTTAGCAAGCATCTCGTCAGCCCTGAAGTCAGAGGCTGGGAAGACAACATCCTCAATTATCATTACAGTCAGTATCTGAGTCTCGACGCGACTGAATAGGCTTCGCGCCAACCACGGAATCACGCTTTGCTGCGATACACGTTGCGTAGATTGCTGGGGGCGGTTCCGACACTGCTGCTGGTCATCGTTCTCGCTTTCCTGCTGGTGCATGCGGCGCCGGGGGGCCCGTTTGACGACCAGCGGGTGCTGCCCGCGGAAATCGAAGCCAATATTGCTGCTGCTTACCATCTCGACGAGCCGCTGTACCAACAATTCCTGCGCTACCTGGGCGGCGTAGTCCGCGGGGACTTCGGGCCGTCGTACAGTTACAGGGATCATACGGTCAGCGAACTCATCGGCCGTTCGTTTCCGGTATCGCTACGACTCGGCGTGCTGGCAATGCTGCTGGCGAGCACCATCGGAATTCTTGCGGGCATCGTTGCCGCGCTGCGACAGAATTCGCCGCTCGACAAGGTCGTGATGGGCCTTGCGATGACGGGCATATCTATTCCCGTGTTTGTCATCGCGCCCGTCCTGGTGCTGTTTTTCGCGGTCAAGCTGCAATGGTTGCCGGCGAGCTGGACGGGCAGCCAGGGAAGTTCGCGCTTGTTGCTTCCGGTAGTGTCTCTGGCGCTGCCACAGATCGCTTACGTCGCGCGGTTGACTCGAGCAAGCCTCATCGACGTTCTGTCGAGCGACTTCATTCGCACGGCACGCGCACAGGGGCTCGGAACGGCAGCGATCATCCGCTACCACGCGTTGAAACCGGCGATGCTGCCGGTCTTGTCGTACATGGGTCCCGCCGTCGCGGCCATCCTGACCGGCTCCGTCGTCGTCGAGCAAATATTCGGCATTCCGGGTGTCGGGCAATTGTTCGTTCGTGGTTCGCTGAATCGCGATTACACACTGGTGCTCGGTGTCGTTATTTTCTATGCGTCGCTGATTGTGGCGCTTAACCTGATAGTCGACCTGCTTTACGGCGCCATCGATCCGCGGATACGTCGCCGATGAGCACGTTCACTAAAGCCGTGGCGCACATGCGTTCGAGCAAGACGGTGATGATTAGCGGCGGCACGCTCCTTGCGATCGCGATTGTGGCTCTGATAGGGCCGTGGATCAGTCCGAACGACTACATGACGACTGACTTCGACAGGCTTTTTCAGTCACCGACATTCAGCTCGATGAACCTGTTCGGAACCGATGACCTCGGCCGGGATCTTTTTGTGCGCACGATGCTGGGTGTGCAGGTGACGCTGGTCGTGGCGGTTGTCGCAAGTGTCGTCAGCCTGGTCATCGGCGTGCTTTATGGCGCGACGGCAGGCTACATCGGTGGTCGCGTCGACACGGTCATGATGCGCTTCGTCGACACGCTGTATGCGACGCCGTTCATTTTCTTCGTCATCCTGTTGCTCGTCGTGTTCGAGCAGAACTTCCTGCTGATCTTCGTCGCGATCGGCGCGATCAACTGGCTCGACATGGCACGCATCGTGCGCGGCCAGACACTGAGCCTTCGGGAACGGGAATTCGTCGACGCGGCGCGGCTCATCGGCGTGTCCACGCCACGAATTATCTTGCGACACATCGCACCAAACCTCATCGGCGTCGTTATCGTCTATGTCACGTTGACGATTCCGCAAGCGATACTCATCGAATCGTTTCTCAGCTTTCTCGGGCTAGGCATCCAGGAACCACAGACCTCGCTCGGCAATCTCGTGAGCGGCGGGGCGCTGCAAATAGAAGGCGCGTCGTGGATGTTGCTGATACCGGCAGCGCTGCTCGCAATAATTTTGCTGTCCTTCAATTTTCTCGGCGACGGTATGCGTGACGTGTTCGACGCGAGGCAATCGCGATGAGCCTGCTCGAAATCGACGGGTTGAGCATCGGCTACGGTGGCGTTGACATCGTGTCCGGGCTGTCTTTCGGGGTTGACGCGAGTGAGTCGGTCGGACTCGTCGGTGAATCGGGGTCGGGCAAGACTCAGACGGCGCTGGCGATCCTCGGGCTCTTGCCGGGCACGGCGGCGGTGAGCGGTAGTATCACGCTGGGCGGGCAGGAGATTGTGGGTGCGGACGACGCGACGCTGAATGCGTTGCGCGCAGAACACGTCGGAATGGTGTTCCAGGATCCGACGCAGGCATTGAATCCTTACATTCCCATCGGTGATCAGTTGCGCCGCATCCTGATTCAGCATGGCCTTGCCGACGGCAGCGATGCGGATCAGCGCGTCATGCACATGCTCGATCGGGTCGGCTTGCCGGATGCGGCGCGGCAGTTTCGGGCTTACGCGCACCAGCTTTCGGGCGGCATGCGACAGCGCGTGATGATTGCGTCAGCCCTCATAGCCGCGCCCGATCTCCTGATCGCGGATGAACCCACGACGGCGCTCGACGTCACCGTGCAGGCGCAGATACTCGAGCTGCTGGAGCGCATCCGGGACGACACGGCATTGTTGCTGATCACGCACGATCTCGCCATCGTCGCCGGACACTGCGAGCGCATGCTGGTGTTGCAAGACGGCAAGCTGATCGAAGAGGGCAAGACCCGTAAGCTGTTCTCTGCTCCAGCGACGGAACATACGCGGGCTCTGATCGATGCAGCGCCCCGCGTC
The DNA here is from genome assembly GCA_030641695.1 of Gammaproteobacteria bacterium. Classification (GTDB taxonomy): domain Bacteria; phylum Pseudomonadota; class Gammaproteobacteria; order Steroidobacterales; family Woeseiaceae; genus UBA1847. The sequence continues at coordinate 1,280 of DAOWGY010000328.1, read as the reverse complement.
GATACGGCAGCCTCACCACAACCGGTAAGCGGTGAGCCGTTGCTCGACGTCGACAATGTGTCTGTCAGTTTTCAGGAGCGCGACAGGCAGCGGCAGTTGCATGCGGTACAGGACATCGACCTGGAACTGCGTGAGGGAGAAACCATCGCTGTCGTCGGCGAGTCGGGTTCCGGCAAGTCGACCCTCGCGCGCTCGGTGCTGGGGCTTATCCCGATGCGCACCGGTCGGATCGTGTTTTGTGGCAAGGCCATCGAAGGGCCGGTGCAGTCTCGAGCGATCGAAACGCGGAGAGACCTGCAGCTCGTCTTCCAGGACCCGGCCGGCTCACTTGATCCGCAGATGCGGGTCGAGCGTATCGTCGCGGAACCGCTGGCGGTTCACGCGCCGGATCTCGACGGCGAAGCACGCAAAGCACGCGTTATTTCCATGCTGGAACGGGTGGGGCTGAGCGATGCGTTTTTGCAGCGTTTTCCACATGAACTCTCGGGTGGCCAGGCGCAGCGAGTAGCGATCGCGCGCGCATTGATCGTCAATCCGAAGGTGCTGGTGTGCGACGAGGCCGTCGCGGCCCTGGATGGCTCGGTGCGGCGGGAGATACTGCTGCTACTAAGAAAGGAGCAGCAGGAAACGGGCCTTGCAATCATCTTTATTTCGCACGACCTCGCCGTGGTGCGCTCGATCAGCCATCGTGTGCTTGTCGTTTATCTCGGCAGGCTCGTGGAGCTGGCCGATGGCGAGCAGATGTTCACAAAGCCGAGGCACCCGTACACACGTGCGCTGCTCGACGCAGTTCCCGTTCCGGATCCACTGGCACCAGGCGGGCGCCTGTCAGTTAAAGGTGAAATGCCGTCGATACTCGAGCCGCCATCAGGCTGTGCATTTCATCCGCGCTGCAGTTATGCACACGCGCGCTGCAAGGCAGAGTTGCCGCGGCCGCGCACGGTCGATGGCACACGGGTCGCGTGCCACCGCGCCGAGGAACTGTTGGAGCGCTTCTAGAAGCGCGAGTCAGGCGGGCCTATTTTTGGTGACAGTGACCTTAATTTCTCGCCCATCGCCATAATCGGCGAGAAATTAAGGTCACTGTCACCAAAAATATTTTCGCATCAAACCAGTCGCGTCTCGAGAGGCGCTCCTACTGCGGCAGCGGTATCGGCATCGGCGCGCCATTGACGGTGAGCAGACCCTTGGTGTACTCGGCCCGCATCTCGTAGACGTCACCTTTCCTTCTCAGAAAGCCCATTCCGACGATCGCACCCGCCTGCGGATTCATCGCCATC
>DAOWGY010000127.1 GCA_030641695.1 Gammaproteobacteria bacterium | reverse complement strand
ATTCCCGCAGACTTCATGCGCCAGTTCGGTCGATCGCTGAACCAGCGCTTTGTCATCGATGCGCGCCAGCTGCTTGGTGCTGCCAAAGCGGCTCGCACCACCCGCCGCGAGTACGACAGCTACTACCGGTTTCTTGTCGATTGTCATAAAGCGCGCGCTTGCCGAAAGGGCCGATTGTAAAGGGGCGAGGCCGCATGCCACAAAATTTCCTGCGCGAAAACTTGCGACAACCACAGCGAATGTGTATTTCTAAGGTGTTGTAAGGGGGGCAGGACAGTCAATTGCGCGTCGTTAGTTCTATAGAGGAAGCCAAGGCACTGGAAGGTGTCGAAGTCGGTCTCTCCGAATGGGTGGTCATCGATCAGAACCGGATCGACCAGTTTGCGGAGGCGACTGGCGATTACCAGTGGATTCATGTCGATACCGAGCGGGCGGCGGCGGAGCTGCCGGATGGCAAGACCATCGTGCATGGTTACCTTACACTGGCGTTGATTCCCGCACTCACCGGTAGCTTTGTCGAGGTCAGAAATCTGACCCGAGCCATCAACTTCGGCGCCAACAAGGTGCGCTTCTACACGCCTGTGCAGGCAGGTAATCGCGTCAGAGCCCGGGTGAAGGTGTTACAAGCGAGACGTCGCGCAGGCGCGTTGCTGCTGACCTCGGAAACGCGTATCGAAGTCGAAGACGAACGCAAGCCGGCCTGCATCGCGGAAACACTCGGCATGTATTTCTTCGATGAGCAAGTGTGATTCGACCTTGATTATTCTAGCGAGATTGCAGCCAGCCTGGCAGGAATGAGTATGGGTCGGTGTCGACCGACTGATTCCAGCCTACGTTCGACTTCTCCAGCAGTTTCGCCATCGAGCCATCCCGGCAGGCATCGAACAATTCCGTCGCGCCGCCGATGTGCTCGCCGCTGATGTAGATTTGCGGAATCGTCTTGAGGCCTGTGCGCTCAAGAATCGCAGCGCGGATTTTGCTGCCCTTGTCATCTTCCTGGTAGGCGACCGAGTCGAGGTCGATGGCGCGGTAGGGGATTTCGTAGTTCGCGAACATCTTGCGAACGGACCAGCAGAATTCGCACCACTCCAGCGCAAATAGCACGACCGGGTTGTCGGGGTCGTGTGTCGCTTCATCGAGAAAAGTCAGGGCGTCGGCTGGGGCTGCAATTTCTTCGTCTTCCTCCTGGTGTTCGTCGGCCGGTACTGCCGGTGGTGGCGAATCGAAGCGGCAATTCGGCGTCGAACGGGAAATCTCTTCCTCTTCAGCGGTCATATCAGTGGGTATGTCTTCGAATAACGGCGTACTCAGGTAGCGCTCGCCGGTATCCGGAAGCATGCACAGGATATTGGCGCCAGGCTCGGCTTGCTCGGCCACTGCCATCGCGCCTGCCAGCGTTGCGCCCGCGGAAATACCGACGAATATGCCTTCATCGCTTGCCAGTGACTTCGAAAGGCGCAGCGCATCGTCGCCGTTGATTGGCAGCACGGCATCAATCAGCTTCGCATCGACCACGTCTTCGGTCAGCTTGGGAATGAAATCGGGGCTCCAGCCCTGCATCAGGTGAGGCCGGAAAAACGGGTGGCTGTCCTTCGGCGTGCCGTCGTCAAGGCGTTCCTGTGGAATGCCGCTGCCGAGGATCGGCGCGTTGTCGGGTTCACAGACGATGATCTGTGTTTCCGGACTCTTCTCCTTCAGAACCCGGGAGACACCCTTGAGCGTGCCGCCGGTACCAAATCCTGTCACCCAGTAATCGAGCCTGCTGTCGGAGAACGCATCGAGAATCTCGGGTGCCGTGGTGCGCGAGTGCGCATCGGCGTTGGCTTCGTTTTCGAATTGCCGCACCAGGAACCAGTCGTGCGTCTCCGCGAGTTCGACAGCCTTTGCGAGCATACCGCTGCCTTTGAGCGCAGCGGGCGTCAGGACCACTTTTGCGCCCAGGAAACGCATCATTCTGCGCCGCTCGACACTGAAGCTCTCGGCCATCGTTACGACTAACGGGTAGCCTTTGTACGCGCACACCATTGCGAGGCCGATGCCCGTATTCCCGCTCGTTGCTTCGATGACTGTCTGGCCGGGTTTGAGCGCCCCCGTCTTCTCCGCGTGTTCGATCACTCCGAGTGCCAGTCGGTCCTTCACCGAGCCCATGGGATTGAATGACTCGATCTTCACGAAGATATTGACGTTTTCTGGCGCTATCTTGCTGAGCCTGACGATCGGCGTGTTGCCGATGGTCTCGAGAATGTTGTTGTAGCGAGTTGGCATGGCTTGCCCCCCTGGTTTCCGGTGCCTCAATTTTCGAGAATGGCGTAGCGCACCATCGTGCTGCGGTAGGGCGCGTTCTCCTGCATGCGTTCGGCAAGTTTGCCGTGCACCATATCGTCCCAGTAATTCCAGCGCTCGACGAACGCTTTGGTGAGTTCGTAATCGCCCGCATATTGCAGCTGCAAGACGTCGCTCAGCAATTCGCTGACAACCTCGTGATACCGGTCATAGTTGATCGTAAGCAGTGCGGAATCACCGTCGGGCTCGATTAATCCGTATTCCATGTAGAAGTTGAATTGCATCAACTGCATGTTTTGATAGGGCTGTTCCGCGCGCGGTCGCACGACCTGCAGCGTGCGGCGTATACCATCCGCATAATGTGCACGCACACCGTCATCGTCGTAATACCCGATTTCCTTCAGTGTTGGCGCGGCGTACAACGACACGAGATCGGATTTCATCTCTTCGAGAAAATCCGCGTACTCAGCGAGTGCTTCTCCGAGCGTAAGGCCGTCGGCCGTCACGCTCACGCCCAGGTAATGACCGATTTCATGCCAGAGGGTGCGATTGAAGCCGCCGTCCATGGTCAGGTCGTCGCGAAATTCTGCGTTGACGACTGCATCGTAGCGGCGTTTGCGATTCTCGAAAATTGCCGGGTTCGTCAGGATATTGTTGCGTATCAGCACAATGCGGCCGTGCTT
>DAOWGY010000126.1 GCA_030641695.1 Gammaproteobacteria bacterium | reverse complement strand
GACTGTCCGTGATTTGCTGCAGGAGCATTTGTAATTCCGGGACGTCAATACGGTCCAGATCGGTGAACAATTCCTGCAATTGCTCTTCGAGAATCAGTCGCGCATCGCGCTCTTCGGCGACAATGCGCTCGAGCGCCCCGATGCGATCTGCCACCGACGCATCGGCATCGAAGTACTCCATGGCGTCGCGGCCTCCGGCGCCTGATCCCGCAGGAGGTGATGCCCACGTGGTCCATGCGCCCGCTGCGAATCCGGCAACAAGACTAAGAATGATGACCAGAAGTGTTTTGTTCATCGGGAGATCCTCTCGTGCGACACGCGCCGCAGTTCATTGGAACGGCGTCGTGATTCGTGGTTCCCGCGCAATACCGCATCACGATTATCTCAAACACTGACATCCTGAGTCGATGTGTGGTCTCATTGCCGCTCTGCCCGGCGACCAGGATCTACCGTGACACGTAACAACCTGATTTTTCTTGTTTTTATATTACTACCTTGGGGTTGCTCGGGCGACGCCCCCGAAGCTCCCGGCGTACTCGTGGAGCGAATCGGCAATGATTTCGTTCACGGTTATTTCTCTCAGTTCCCCGAGGAAGTCTACGAAGTCGGCTACCCGGATGCGCCCACCGATCGCTTCGGCGATCACAGTACCCGGGCGATCGCGGCCTGGGACGCGAAAGTCGACGGCTGGATCGAGGCGCTCGATGCCATCGATCCCGCGTCGCTTACGGGCACACCGGCAGCCGTTACCTATGTATTTGCCCGCGAGCGCCTGCAGGCGCTCGTCGACAAGCGCATTTGCCGCATGCAACTGTGGAGTGTCAGCCCGACGTGGACCGGCTGGCAGTATATGGTCGTGTCGACGCTTGCCGTCCAATCCATCGCCACCGAACAACAGCGCGATGAGGCGCTGAGACTCGCGGCAGATATCGAGCGCTTCGTGCAAACCGACATCTCCAATCTGCGCAAAGGGCAGGACCAGGGCTACCTCGCAGCGACCAGCAATGTCTCCGCCGTCATCGAGCAGATCAGTGTTCTGATCGACTCACCCGTCGAAGAGTCACCGTTCATGAGCCCGGCAGCCCGCTCCGGGGATGACGCCTTCAGCTCAGCCTACCGTGAAATTTACGAGACCAGGATACGACCGGCCCTGATCGCTTATCGCGACTTTCTGCAAAACGAATACGAGGGTCGCGAAGCCATTGGCGTCGCGGCGAATCCCGATGGTGCCGACTGTTACAACGCGTCCGTGCGCTACTGGTCGTCCATCGGCATGGACCCGGTGGACATTCATCGCCGGGGCCTGTCGGAGATGTCGCGCATCCGCACCGAGATGCTCGAGATCGCACGCGAGTCCTTCGGCAGCGACGATCTGAAGGCACTGTTCGAGGAACTGCGCACGAATCCCGAGTACACGTTCGCAACGGAGCAGGACGTACTGGACTACATCAACGCTGCCGTCGATCGCGGCCGGACTGCCGTTCCCGACTGGTTCGGCGAGGTCCCCGATGCGGAACTCATCGTGAAACCCTCACCCGCCTACGAGAAAGGCTCCGGCGGTGGATTTTATTCGTCGGGAACTGCGGACGGCAGCCGTCCGGGCATTTACCAGGTCGGAACCTACAACCCGCAAGGCATCAGTCGCGCCGGCCAGGAATCGACCGCGTTCCATGAAAGCTGGCCGGGGCATCACATGCAGGGCTCCATCGCGCTGTTGAACGAGGATCTGCACCCGATATTGCAATACATGTTCATTTCGGGCTCGGGCGAAGGCTGGGCCCTGTACACGGAGCGCCTCGCCGACGAAATGGGGCTGTATTCGGATCATGTCGCCCGCATGGGCATGCTGTCGAATGAGGCCTATCGCGCCGCGCGGCTCGTCGTCGATCCGGGTATTCACGTCATGGGCTGGACGCGCGAGCAGGCGATGGACTACATGCTCGAGAACACGGCCGAAGGCTACGACGGGATATCGTCCGAAGTCGATCGCTATGCCGCCGTGCCGGGGCAGGCTACGTCCTACCTGCTCG
>DAOWGY010000249.1 GCA_030641695.1 Gammaproteobacteria bacterium | reverse complement strand
TAGCAACATGGCCGTACACCCGGACAACATCATGAGCGATAAAATGGTGATCAAAATTCGCATATCAAGACCCATTCTTCAAAGGCCCCGTTCGGAAGCCAGTGATTGTACCCTCAACTGGCAGTCTGTCGCACTGTTGTTTATATTCACTTAAAATCAATAGATTATAGAAACTTTAGAGAATAGTTCTCACATTATGATGAATCGCTTGCGTACCCACAGCTGGCCGAATTAATTCTCTCCCGCGCTGCCAGTCTCTTATAATACCCTGCGAGCGCAAGCGCGCCACATTCCAAAATCCCGTCGATTCCAATAACGACAAACTCAGGGGGAAGCGAACGATGAATCCATTGAATAGCATAGGCGGCACCATTGGTGCCGGCCTTGTTCTTGCAGTCATTCTCGTTGTTCTGACAGGGGACAACACGGCTGCTGATGTCGGTTCCCTCATCATCTGGCTACACGTGCTGGCCGGAATTACGTGGATTGGCCTCCTCTACTACTTCAATTTTGTACAGGTTCCCGCACTGGGCGACGCCGCGAGCGACGAAGGCGGTCCAGGTGGCGCCGGTATTACGAAGTACGTTGCGCCACGAGCCCTTTGGTGGTTTCGCTGGGGTGCGTTGTTTACCTGGCTGACCGGTGCGGCTTTCCTGTTGCACCGCGGACAATTCGATGATGCCTTTGCGCTCGGCATGTTGACGGATCCGATCAACGCTTATGGCCTGACCATCGGAATCGGCGCCTGGCTCGGCACAATCATGCTGTTCAATGTCTGGGTACTGATTTGGCCGAACCAGAAAAAGGTACTCGGCATGGTCGAAGCCAGCGCCGACGAAATCGCCAAAGGGAAGAGGATCGCATTTCTTGCATCGCGCTCGAATACGCTGATGTCCATTCCGATGGTGATGAGTATGGTGGGCGCTCACCACGGCTTCTTCATGTAGTCGCCCTGTTCATGATGAATCTGGAAGCCTGGCATCTCTGCCGGGCTTCTTTGTTTCTCCAACCGCGACATGCTCACCGACGAACTCAAGCTGACTATCTACAAGAACGTAACCGACGCGCTCGCCGAGGACGTGGGTAGCGGTGACCTGACAGCAGCTTTGGTGGACGACGACGCCATCGTTGGTGCGACGATCATTGCACGCCAGCCACTGATGCTCGCAGGCCACCATTGGGCCGACGAAGTATTTCACCAGCTCGACGAGAGCATTCAAGTCGACTGGTATATCGAGGACGGCCAGCACGCCGAGCCAGACGATGTTGTCTGCAAGCTCGTGGGCCCGGCGCAGGGACTGCTGACGGGAGAGCGCACCGCACTCAATTTCCTGCAAACGCTGTCAGCAACCGCGACAACGACTGCTGCCTACGTCGCGGCGATCGACGGCACCGGTGCACGAGTGCTCGATACACGTAAGACCCTGCCCGGTCTGCGGCTTGCACAGAAGTACGCCGTGCGCTGTGGCGGCGGTGAAAATCACCGTGCAGGCCTCTTTGACGCCATACTCATCAAGGAAAACCACATACGGAGCGCGGGCAGCATCAGGGAAGCAATGCAGCGCGCCCAGCAACAGGGAGCCGAGGTTCTGATCGAAATCGAAGTCGAATCGCAGCAGGAACTGCGAGAGGCCCTCGATGCCGGCGCGGCTCGTATCTTGCTCGATAATTTTTCGATCGCCGATCTGCGCGAGTCGGTCAGAATCAATGGCGAGTATGGTTATGTCGGCGCCGAACTGGAGGCCTCAGGTAACATCACTTTGGACTCTATTCGGGACGTTGCCGAAACCGGCGTCGATTTCATTTCGACTGGCGCTTTGACCAAAAACATTCGTGCAATCGATCTGTCGATGCTGTTGCGCATCGATTAGTTGGAGCGCTTTTTGAAGCACTCCAACCGGTTTAGGCAACAGCGCGGGTTACACGTTTAGGTTCGGAGACACCGTAACCCTGGGCATAGTCGATGCCCATACCTCTGAGCATCGTAATAATCTCTTCGTTCTCCGCAAACTCGGCAATCGTCTTCTTGCCGGTAAGGTGCCCGATTTCATTAATCGAACGTACCATTTCGCGGTCGATCGGATCATGCAGGATCTCCTTGACGAAGCTACCGTCGATTTTCAGGAAGTCTACAGGGAAGTGTTTGAGGTAGCCGAACGACGACAGACCAGTGCCAAAATCGTCCAGCGCGAACTTGCAGCCAAGCTCCTTTAACGCGTTGATGAAGCGATTCGCCTGCGAGTAACTCGCGATCGCGGCGGTCTCCGTAATCTCGAAACAAATCTTGGTGGCGTCGAGTCCCGACATCTGAAACTGGTCAATGACGAACGGCATAAACTTCTCGTCACCGAGACTCTGCCCGGACAGGTTGATCGAGCACAGCATCAGCCGCTCACGCTCGTCTGCCTCGGATACGAGCCAGCGAAATGCACTGCGGATGACCCAGCGATCGATCTCCGGTGTGATGCCGTAACGCTCAGCCGCCTCGATAAACAATCCTGGCGCTATGATGCCGCCCTGCTCGTCCCGCATCCTGAGCAGGATCTCGTAGTGCGCGCCCTCTTCATCGGCCTGCAGCGGCATAATCGTCTGCCGGAAAAGCTCGAAACGGTTTTCTTCGAGCGCGTTGTTGATTCTTGCAGCCCATTGCATTTCGCGCCGCCGGCGCATCAGGTCGATATCGTTTTCCTGGAAACTGTGGATTCGATTGCGCCCCGCTTCCTTCGCCGCCGCACAAGCGCTGTCGGCAGCACTCAGCAGAGCGGCGACATCCTCGTTATCGGCCGTAATCGGCACGACGCCAATGCTAACGCCGAGGCGGAATGAGCGATCATCCCACAGGAACTTGTAGTCGCTGATGGCGACGCGTAACGCTTCGGCCGTTTGCATCGCTTCGTCGAGGCTGCAACTCTCGAGCAATACACCAAATTCATCACCACCAAGTCGCGCTAGGGTGTCGCGCCAGCGAATCTTGGACTTCAACAGTGCACCCAACTGGCCGAGCAAGGTGTCGCCGGCACTGTGACCGCAGGAATCATTGACGATCTTGAACTGATCGAGATCGAGGTGCAGCACCGCGTAAGAGGTTTCGCGTGCCCGCGCACTCTTCAACGCGCGCTCCAGGCGATTCTCGAACTCACGGCGATTGACGAGCCCTGTGAGGATGTCATGGCTGGCGTGGTAGCTCAGGCGTCGATTCAACTCACGCGATTCACTGACGTCATGGAATACGAGCACACCACCTGTGACATTGCCCTTGCCGTCCCGGATCGGCGACGCCGTACTCTCTATATACAGTTCATTGCCATCACGAATCGGCGACGCCGTACTTTCTATGTACAGCTCGTTGCCGTCGCGGCGTATCAACAAGGTCGGGCGCACCGATTTGATCGCACGATCCCGGCGAATCGACACTGCCAACGGGTTTTCGAGCGGTTCACAGGTCTCCTCGTGGAAACCCCGAAATATCTCGTCAACCGCACGCCCACTCGCATCATCGACTTTCCAGCCGGTGAGTTCTTCGGCAACGGGATTGATGTATTCGACATGACCTTTCGCGTCGGTGGTGATGACGCCGTCGCCGATCGACTGCAGTGTAATCTGAGCGCTCTCTTTCTCGCGAAACAATGCTTCTTCATAGAGCTTGCGCTCCGTGATGTCGACTTCGACACCCAGAAGACGCAACAAGCGACCATTGCTGTCGAGTACCGCTTTCGCGCGACTCGACATCCAGCGCCAGTCGCCCGACTGGTGCTTCATTCGGTGCACCGATTCGAAAAACGGCGTTTTGCCTTCGAGATGCTCACGCATGCGGGATTGCACGCGCGCCATGTCATCGGGGTGCACGAGGTGATACCAGTCGAGCAATACATCCTCGTCATCCGCGTCATAGCCGAGCATCGTTTTCCAGCGCCGCGACAGATCGACGCGTTTGGTCGCGCCATTGAAATCCCAGATGCCGTCGTTCGCGGTCATCGAAACAAGTTCGTTGCGCTCGCGTAATTCGGATAGCAGATCATGGACGCGCACGCGCTCGAGGCCTGTCGACAGCGACGCACCGATAAGCTTGATTAGCAGATGCAGGTTAGCGTCCCAGCC
>DAOWGY010000342.1 GCA_030641695.1 Gammaproteobacteria bacterium | reverse complement strand
GGCGGCAAAGATCGTGCAGGTTCAAAACGAGAAGCTGGCGGAAGTTACGGCAGCCCACCCGGACCGTTTTGTACCGCTCGGGGCTGTCGCATTACAGCATCCGGACCTGGCTGCCGCGCAGCTCGAGTACGCTGTCAGGGAGCTGGGGCACCGCGGAGTCATGATTACCGGCAGCGTCGACGGCGTGGAGCTCTCGGACTCGCGATTTCATCCGTTTTGGGCAAAAGCCGAGGAACTTGATGTGGTGGTCTTCATACATCCGCGAGGATTTACCGAAGGCGAAGCGCGGTTTGCAGGCAATGGCCGACTGGGCAACATTATCGGCAACCCTCTCGAGACGACGGTTGCTTTGTCTCATCTGATTTTTGAAGGGACTCTCGATCGTTTTCCTGGCGTAAAAGTTGTCGCAGCGCATGGTGGCGGATTTTTGCCGTCCTATATCGGCCGATCAGATCACTGCCACACGAGTAACGATCGCGGTTGCCGGGGTGAGGAGCAGAAAAGGCCCAGTGAGTACTTGAATCGGATCTATTTCGATTCATTGGTTTACAGGACGCAGAATCTCCAGCACTTGATCGATGAAGCGGGCGTCAACCAGCTCGTACTGGGGACGGATTACCCCTACGGCATGGAAAATCGCAATGTGATCGCTCATTTGCTGAGCGTGCCCGGCCTCAGCGATGATGATCGTGAGGCAATTCTGGGTGGGACCCTGGCAAGATTACTCAAGTTGAACCCGGCCTGATTCGACAGAGAGTCAGCTCAGGACTAGAAGCCGCAGTCGTCGCCCATTTTGGAGATCGTGCAAACGGTTTCTTGCGTTGGCGATTCTGACCGTTCGGTGGCAGGCGACATGAGGTGATCCCAATGTTGCGCGGCCCGCTTCAGTATCTCGGGAACGTCCTCGTCCAACAGATAACCCTCGTCAGCCAGTTCGAGAGCAGCCGTCGCAAGTAGCCCCAAATAGTGTTCTTTGCTCGTGTAACGCTCGGCTATCGACGGCCGCGGATCCGCGCTTGACGCGCGTTCTTCGCGAGTCACGGCGAATGGAATGTAGGACCCGGACATGTGTGCAACCTCGTCCGTTGGCCCGTACGCGTCGCTGTACAGGTTCCAACCCGTGTAGGTTGCCAGGGGAACCGAGATTTCGGGCATTGGCAGCCCGCCTGTTTCGTTGCCGTCGGCATTGACCTGCGGGACCAGTATCGGAAATGCCGGTCCAACCTCGGGTGGTTGTTTGCTGATAATGCCTCGCCTTTCGAATTTGGGGCCATAGTCGACCCGGTACGCTTTGTGTGGCGTCGTCGGAAAATCGACGCCCGGCAAATCCGGGAAATCGACTTCGGCAGGATCAACCAGGGTGCCTTCATCAATCCGTGGATATCGACTTTGTGGCGGCAACGAGCCATCGGTAATCCAGCGGTTCATCGCCAGTAACAGGGCCCGCATTGCCCAGGAATAATCATTCGGATTGTTTGGTTGTTGTCCGTTTTTTCTCGGAGGAGGATATTTTTCAGGCAGGTGCTGGCCTCCGGAAAAGTGGTAAATGCGTGCGTTGTCCATCATCGGCACATCTTCAAGACCATCTACCGTGGTGTGCAGCAGTGATGCGGCCCTGCCCCAATACTCGTAAGAAGAATTGGTCTGAAAGAACTTCGGCATGTATTCCTGTGGTATTCGGCTGAGCAGGCCATCCTTTTTGCCGCTTTCCGGATCGGTCTGCTCGATATCGGTGAATGGAAAGATGTCGGTTGGGTAGAAGAAATTGAGAAACGCATGCGCATCTCTCGATGCCTGTCCGAAGCGCAAATTGAAGCTGCCACGGCCGGCACCGGCGATATGGGCCATCACGCCATCAAAGACCTTGCGTTGTTGCTCATCGGCGTTGAAACCCTGATACAGGAATGTTCGCAGGAACCGGCCGGGCTGCGAGAGACCGAAGCCGATCGCCCGATCAATGGACCCGGGAGCAATAGACAAGTCCTCGGCCGACTCGTACTTAAGCAGGGAGACAATATCTCGCACCGCTGCGGGTCCGAGGCCGATAACGGTTGGATTTTCACTTCTGTAAACGACTTCGTAGATCCTGTGAGGCTCGAATCCCGTGTCGAGGTATACGCGTCCGGGGTCAGGGACAACGCGGTCTCCCTCAACGCGGGCAAACATCCAGCGCTTGCGCGCGATGATCTGCCGTTCGGCTTCGACGGAGTCACGCACCGTCAGGACGTTATCGGCTGCATCCTGGTCCGTGGCCAGGTACGGAATGTGGTTGCGATCCCCAAGCGTAAAATCGAACACTTTCTCGGTGACCACGAAGTCACTGCGCACCAGACCCTCGATCGGCTGATCGTCGCCTCCGGCTGCCGGCAAATAGGCGCGCAGATTTTCTCCATTCATTGGCGGGTCGAACTGCCATCCTACCCATAGCAAAGTGAAACCGCTTCGCATCAGGAAACCGTCGCCCAGATTGGTCTCGGTCGACAGGTCCGGTTCGTCCCATTTCCGGCCTTCCGCCTTAGCGTGATTGAAAAACGTCAGCAGTCGCTTGCTGCCCCGGTTTGACGTCCCGAAGAGCAGCGTGCCATTGCCACGCGTGATGTCTTTTGGCTTGATCAAGAAGAAATCGGCGGAAAACTCGACCCTGCCGTCGGCATTTACGCGGGCTCGGTCGATATCCACGATAATCTGGTTGGCAGGATTGTCCGGATCTACCTCGAAGTATATTTTGCCGGCGAGCTTTTCATAAGCACCAGCAAGACCGTACGACCTGTCACCAGGTAGTGCGCCGCGGGAAACAACGTCAATGCCGGTAACTTCGGCGATTGCGCCCGACGCAAATAGAATGGAGAGAACCAGGAAACTCAATAAAGTGCTGTTCTGAGTGTTGCGATTGCCTGTGGATCTCTGCATTTGCCGCCCTTCCAATGTCGTCGTATTAGGTGACATCAACAGCGTAGACGATGTTGCTCGTGTCGCAGCGACTCACGCGCCATTCGATCTGCTGGCCGTCGAGTCCGAATGCGACTCGATCGATCTGTAACAGCGGCGTACCCACCTCGATCTGAAGTGCTTTCGCGTCGCGCTTGTTGGCAATCACAGCACGCAGTGCCTCTTTCACAAACGCGACGCTCAGCCCGTAGGCGCCCTGGTACAGGGAATAAAGCGTATTCGGCAGCGAATTGTAGCTTTCGATATCGGGAAACAGGGCAAGCGGCAGGACGATCTTTTCGACGATGCTGGGCACCTGGTCGACAAGCCGCGTGCGCCGAATTTCCACGATCTCGGCTTTCTCGCTGAGTTGCAACGTGGATTGTTCGGCACGATTGGCCGCACGACGTTTGATACTTGCGGCACCAAGTTGTGGCGTGACTCGTTCACGACTGGGAGCCGGTCGAGCCAGGCGAAAAAACCGGTACAGCGCGTGTTCCTGTGTGTGCTCGGCGACAAAACTGCCTTTTCCCTGGCGGCGGACGATCAGGTTTTGGGAGGCGAGCGCATCCATCGCTTTACGTACGGTTCCCTGGCTGACGCCGAGTTCCGCGGCCAGCGCCTGTTCGCTGGGCATCGTTTCTCCAGGCCGCCAGTCGCCGTCGGCGATACGCCGAACGAGCATGGCGTAGACCTGCTTGTACAGCGGCTGAAAATCGAGAATCGATGCAATGGCTCTGTTTTTTTCCATGATT
>DAOWGY010000017.1 GCA_030641695.1 Gammaproteobacteria bacterium | reverse complement strand
TTATGCGAAGCTGGTAACGCCGCAGGTTGTTTCGCTGACCTGAGTTCGAAGTCCGCAACAAGCTCGATTCGCGATACTCTATGAGGCGAGGTTCAGGAGACATGCCTTGTGAGAGTGTCCCGACTGATTTCCACTACAAACTGGCGCTATGCGGTCGGCGAGGTCTTCCTGATTGTCGTCGGCGTGACGATCGCATTGGCTGCGACCTCCTGGTACGAGGACAGGCAGGAGCGGCAGAACGAAATACTGGTTCTGAAGCAACTTCAGCTAACGCTCGGCGAGGACCTGGAGGAAATCAATGATACCTGGGAGATGACCCGGCAGCGTGAGCGAAACCTCATGGCCCTGGTCGAACACCTGGATTCCGGCCGCCCGTATTCGCCGGAACTCGGCGTGAAATTCCAGTCCTTACTTGGCTGGCGCATCGTGAGTATCAACAGGGCACCTTTCGAGGCGCTGAAGGTGGGCGGCTACCAGGTAATCTCGAATGTCACGCTGCGAAAGAAACTGGTTTCGTTTTACGAGGACCAGTACCAAAAACTTGAACAGAATCTGCTGCTGGACCGCGACTTTGCCATCGAAAAAGTACAGCCCTATTTCTTCCGGAATTTCGATATGCACGTAGCAGCATCGGAAGACGTTGACCACGGTGCACAGGATTGGGTGCCGAAGGACTACGAAAAAATCAGGGCGGAGGGTCAAATCGTGAACCTCTGTCGTTACAGGGCCGATATCCTCCGGCGATTCGTCTTGCGACACTACGAGACCACGACGACGGCGATACACGAAATCCTGGAGATTATTGATCAGGATCTCGACCGTTCCCGCTGAGCGACCGATTGATAGCAGTGCATCGCACCGTGGTAGCATTCGGCGTCCACAGACGTAACCGATCCCTGAAGAGAAAGTCACAATGCTTCGATTGTTCGCAGCACTGCTGCTGTTTGTGTCACTGCCTGCCGCCGCGGATCTCCGCGACCTCATGCCGGAGGAGGTCCTTCGGCAAATCGCCGAGGAAACCTCGGGCGAGGCTGCCAAGCGCAACCTCGACACCATTACACTGCAGCACCGCATGCGGGCGAGCAAGCAATTCGATCGGGCAACCGATCACATCCTCGAACAACTCGAGAACTACGGCATGGACCAGGTCGATGTGCTCGAGTACGCGGCCGATGGCAAGACGATGTTCGGCACGCAAAAATCCCGGCCGGTGTGGGATGTGCGCTTTGCGGAGCTTTGGGAAGTCGAGGAAGTCGATGGCGAGACCCAACGTGTACGGCGACTTGCCGACTGGGACTCCGTGCCGCTATCCCTCGCACAGGACAGCCTGACCGCTGATGTCACCGCATCGCTCGTCGATATCGGTACCGGGACGCAAGACGAGGAATACGAGGGCAAAGACCTGCAGGGCAGGCTGGTGCTGACGTCGAGTCAACCCGGGGCCGTAGTCGAACGTGCGGTGGGAGAACTGGGCGCCGCGGGTATCGTGTCCTACGCGCCGAATCAAAAGTCGGCCTGGTGGCAGGAAGACGATCGCCTGGTGCGTTGGGGGCATCTCAGCAGTTTCCCGAAAACAGATTCTTTCGGCTTCATGATTTCGCTGGGTGAGGCGCGGGCCTTGCAGCAACGACTGGAAGCGGGGGAGGCAGTCCTGTTTCACGCGACAGTCGACGCGAGTCACGAGCGCGGCAAGTTCCGTTTCGCGACCGCGGCGATCAAAGGCACCGACAAGGCGAAAGAAGAGATCAATCTGACTTGCCACCTGGATCATCCGCGCCCGGGCGCCAATGACAATACGTCAGGGTGTGCTGCGATCCTCGAGGTGGCGCGTACGCTGAATGCGCTGATCAGGAATGGCATCCTGCCGCGGCCGTCACGCAGCATTCGCTTTCTGTGGCCGGCGGAAATCGAGGGCAGCATCATGTACCTGGCGGAACACGACGACCCCTCGCGCATCAAGGCAAACATCCACATGGACATGGTCGGTGGTGGGCCGGTAACCAAGGCCGTGTTTCGGATCTCGGGCGGGCCCTACAGCGTGCCATCGTTTGTCAGCGATCTTGGTCACGAAATCGGCCATTTCGTGAACGAACAGACGCAAGGTTTTACCGATGGCAGGGACGTCGCGTTCCCCTTGAATGCACCGGAAGGTGGCAAGGAGCCATTGCTGGCCCAGATGGAAGGGCTCGACATGGGCAGCGATCACGATGTTTTCTTTGAAGGTACGTGGCGAATCCCGGGCCTGTACCTGCACGACTGGCCGGATCGCTACATTCATACCAACTTCGATCTCGCGGCTAACATCGACCCGACCAAGCTCAAGCGTGCGGCATTCATCGGCGCCGTCAGCACCTGGTACCTGGCAAACATGTCGGATGACGACGTTCCAGCCGTACTCAATCTCCTGCGGCGTAATGCGCTTGAACGCAGCGCCATGTTACTCGAACGGCGGGCGAAGTTGCCGGCGCTCGATGCGGCAGCAACGACCGATGTACATTTCACCGTCGAGCGCCGCAAGGTACACAGCGTCGAACCGTTCGCAAATTTGGCGGATAGCGACCACCAGGCAGCCATGGCGTATGTCGATAAACTGCAATCGCTGTTCGTGATGCCGTTACCGGCGATCCACATTGAACGCGACGACACCGTCTACGAGCGCGATCCCGATATCGAAGGACCGATGACTGCCTTCGGCTTTTCCTACATCGAGGACAAGTTAGGCGCAGGCGAGCCCGAGAAATTGCGGCTGCGCCAGCACAGCACGCCTTATGGTTCCGGCGGCATGTTCGCTTACGAAGCGCTGAATTTCGTCGACGGCAGGCGCACCGTCAGCGATATTCGGGACTGGCTGGTGGCTGAGCTCGGCGACGTGCCACTCGAATACGTTCAGGAGTACCTGGCGGCGCTGGAGTCGATTGAAGTGCTTAGAGAGCAGTGAAAAGCTGCGGTATACTCAGGGCCTGATTCGGGCAAACGTGCTCAGGGCACTATGAGACAAAGATTTATCGAAGCGCTGACCTATCCGCGCATGTTGATGACCTCCCTTATGGACTTCAACGATTGCCCGATGAATCGGTATTTCAACCCCGGACACGATTCCTGCCTACTCTGTGAGCAAGGTGACGAATGCCACTGGCTGAACAGCAACGATGAATTCAGCGTTTTGGCGGAACAGCCGATGGATGCCCTGGTCGGGGCGTTTGTCTTCAGCGCCGACTACGTCGATGCTTACGTATCCCGCCAAAATCACAATCCGCGACGATGTCCATGCGAGACGTGTAGCTGGTTAAGAGATGCCCGACATCTTGTCCGCGAGTATGAGCATTGGACAGGGAAGGGCATTGAAATCTGAGCAGCGCCCGTCCCCCTGGGATTTGGTGGAGCCGAGGAGGATCGAACTCCCGACCTTCGCGTTGCGAACGCGACGCTCTCCCAGCTGAGCTACGGCCCCACAGATTGACCCTGCGCATTGTACAGGGTTGACATCACGTCGACCCTCATTCGTCGAGAAAGTGATGTAGCCAGGTGTTGACCTCGTCATGCCACTGCAGCGAGTTGTTCGGTTTCTGTACCCAGTGATTCTCGTCAGGGAAATACAGGAAGCGGCTCTCGATGCCCCGACGCTGTAGTGCGGTGAATGTCGCGATGCCCTGGGTGACCGGTACGCGATAGTCGAGTTCGCCATGGATGACGAGCATCGGCGTCTGCCAGCGGTCAACGTATCGCGCGGGATTGTATTTCTCATGGGTTTCCGCGCTTTCGAAATACGGTCCGCCGTGCTCCCACTCGGGAAACCAGAGTTCTTCTGTTGTGTAGTACATCGAGCGATTGTCGAACAGGCCGTCGTGGTTTACGAGGCAGCGAAAACGCTTGGGCCACTGGCCGGCGATCCAGTTGATCATGTAGCCGCCGTAAGATGCGCCCAACGCGCACACGCGATCACCGTCGAGAAAGTCGTAGCGTTCGAGCGCTGCTTCGAGCCCGAGCTTGAGGTCTTCGAGCGGTTTGCCGCCCCAGTCCCCGCTAATGCTGTCGGTAAAGTCCTGCCCGTAGCCCGTGGAGCCGTGAAAATCCACCATGACAACGGCAAAGCCCTGGCCCGCGTATGTCTGCGGGTTCCAGCGGTAATGAAAGCTGTTCGAGGAACTGCCTTGCGGACCACCATG
Source organism: Gammaproteobacteria bacterium (assembly GCA_030641695.1). GTDB lineage: Bacteria > Pseudomonadota > Gammaproteobacteria > Steroidobacterales > Woeseiaceae > UBA1847. The sequence continues at coordinate 1,845 of DAOWGY010000017.1, read as the reverse complement.
AATGATAAATGCCACGGGATAGGTCTCGCCGCGTTCGAAGCCGGCCGGTTTCACGATGAAACCGTAGACCGTGTCACCGTCGGCGCCAGGGAAAGAGAACTGTTCGAACTCACCCATCGCGACATCGTCGAGAGTTCGATCGCCGAAAGCCGTGATCTGCTGTGAGTCGCCGCTGCCGCGATTCAGTACGTGCAATTCGGCCGGGGATGCCAGGCTGTTACTGGCAAAAACGATATTCCCGCCGGCGTCATCGAAGGCACTGACCGAGCCTTGGGCAACGATTTTCTCGGCTGTGCCGCCGTCGAGTTCGAGCCGCCACAGCGTCTTTTGCCCGAGGTCCTGTGCATTCATGAGCAGTGCGCTGCCGTCACGGGTGAAAGCGACGCCGGAAGGTGAGCGATCCCAGTCTTCTGTCAGATGTCGGGTTCGACCGGTCCGGAGGTCGCGGAGCATCACCTGGTACCGGTCCGACTCGAAGCCGGGACGCGACATGGCGAGCCAGGCGAGGTGGCGTCCGTCCGGGCTCACCACCGGCGCGGTGTCCCAGGCTTCGTTTGCTTCCGTCAGGTTGTCGAGATCGCCGTCGCCGCTCATCGGCACGGAATAGATGTCGAAGTTCGTCGAAGTGGGCTCATCACGGTTGCGCAGGCGCGCCGCGAAGTACACGGTCTTGCCGTCCGGGGAGATCGCGTACTCCTCGTTACCGCCCCAGACTCGCGACGGCACGTCTGCGTCAAGCTGCGTCAGTCGTATGGCCGAGTCGCCGACATTTCCGTTGTCATCAAGCGCTATCGCGAAAAGCTGCGAACGCTTGTCGTCGAGCCAGTGATCCCAGTGACGCATGAACAACTGATCGTAGCGTTGTCCTGTTACCTTGCTGTCTTCCGCCTCGGCATTGCGTTCCGCCGTGCACTCGAGGTCATTGCAGTCGAGGTAAACGGATGTCGAGACGACGAGATGATCTCCGGTGGGCGATACCCTGAACGACTCGACGTCGAGCGGCAAGCCGGTGACAGGCTGTGCTTCGCCACCCGTCATCGGGATGCGCCAAACCTGGTTCGACCCTCCGCGCGAGGAAAGGAACAGGACGTAACGTCCGTTCGGCGACCAGGCCGGGCTCGTATCGTTGGCCTCGCTGGTAGTTAGTCGCATGGCTTCGCCGCCGTCGAGGTCGCTCAACCACAGGTCATAGCGGCCCTTGTCGGCTTCAATGTCGGCGTGCCGTACGGCATAGACCACGCGATCACCGGCCGGTGACACGACGGGTGCACCGACCCTGTCGATACGGACCAGGTGCTCGGCGGTGAAGGGTGCAGAGACCGCAGCCGGGGCTGCAAGGCACAGGATGGTGACGTACACGACTAGACGTAACATGTTGTTTCCTCTGTAAACCACAACGGAGCGACGTACTCGCTCCAATATCAGGATCGTTTCTTGTCGAGCCCGAGCTTCATCGATTCATAAGGTATGCCCGCCATGGGGTCCTATGCCTACCGGCTTGGGAGGCGTACTACTTAGGATGGGCGTGTTTGTCTACGGTACCGAGTAGCGGGCCGTACATAGATACCCGCTAAATCAACCCAGTTTCGAAATTCGGCCGTTTTCGAGGGCAGACTCTAGCAAACCATAATAAGGAGTGTGCCCATGAAAGACCATCACGAAGGCAAGTCAATGGAGATTCTTTGCGGCGTGCTATTCGTGGTTTCGCTGGCGATAGCTATCGGCATTGCCTTGACCGTGAATTGACGAATACGACGATCGCCACTCTGTTATCGTGAACACCGCACACAGTACGGGGGCGGGCGACACATGATCGACAGCATTTTCGACGACGCATTGGTCCGG
>DAOWGY010000266.1 GCA_030641695.1 Gammaproteobacteria bacterium | reverse complement strand
TGACCGGGCTCAGGTGCATATCGATGGAACTCGGCGAGCCGGATGAATCGGGTCGTGCTCGCCCCATTCCGATAGAAGGTTCCGAGTTCGTGATGCCCGTGGACAACGTCGTGCTCTCTATTGGCAACAGGCCGAACCCGTTACTGCTGCAGACAACAAAGGGACTCGAGGCCAACAAGTGGGGCTGCCTCGTCGTTGAAGACGAAACTGCTCAAACCTCACTCCGTCGCGTCTTCGCGGGTGGCGATGCGGTTACCGGAGCCGCCACGGTCATCCTCGCGGCAGGTGCCGGCAAGAGTGCGGCAGCGACGATTCACAAAGACCTTTGCGGCTAGGGCGAAGCGTCAGCGACCCTCGATAGCTGCCTTGACCTCGTGGCCAAAGCGCTGCAGCGGATGTGCCTGGATCATCCTGTCGGCGAATTCCAGCGCCTTGTCCAGCTGGCCGCGCTTGTAGTGAAAGTCGATCAAAGCGTACAGGAAATCAAAATTCTCCGGTTCGAGATCCAGTGCGCTGCGCAACGCGACTTCAGCGTCATCGTCCCTGGACAGCTGGGCGAGCAGCAAGCCGTAGTTGTACTGCACGCGTGAGTGCTGCGGCATGCCCTCAGCCGCCCGGGCGAGGTAAGACAAACCCTCATCAACTTGATTCATGCCCACGAGGAGGAGTGCCAGGGAGTACGCGGCGTCGTATTGTTCAGGATATGCCGCGAGAACTTCCCGCAGCAGTCGCTCGGCTTCTGCGTTGTTGCCCTGCTGGCTAACCAGCACGGCCAGGTTCATTTTGGCCGGGAAGAACAGATCGTCGACCTCGAGTGCCATTCGGTAGTAACGCTCAGCGCTCGCGGCATCTCCCTGGCTTGCATACAGATTGGCCAGATTCATGCCAGAAGCTGCGAAGTCGAGGTTGCGCTTCGTCGCCTCGATATACTCGGCGAGTTCCTTGTCGAGTGCGTCTCGCTGATACGCTTTGAAGTACTCGCGGCCTACGCCACCGAGACGCGCTGCCGCCCTGATGCGCACGCCTCGCACAGGATCGAACAACATCGGGCCAAGGTGGTCGACGAGACCCTCGGGCGTCTGCTGCGCAACGGCATCGACGGCCGTCACGCGTAGCAACGCCTCTTCGTCGGCCAGCGCGCGCCGCATCGCGTCATCCGTGCGTTCTCCGGGATACGCCTGCAGCGCATTCAGCGCCGTTGCACGTATGATGACCGGGTAGAGCGTGCTCTCCAACAGGGCGTGCAAGCCATCTTCAGCGCCCGGATCTCCATTGCGCGCGGCAGCCATCACCGTACCGAAGTGCGGTTTGCGGGCCTTACCGTACCAATCGGTGTAGGCCTCGACGGACCACTCGACGGTCTGATCGTCGTGGCAACCGCTTTGGCTGCAGCCGTTGGGAACGCCGATCTCGAGACTCAGGTCGGGCCTCGGCACGCGAAGACTGTGATCCGCGCGATAATCGATCACCATGAAAGCTTGCTCGGGCATGTGGCATTTCACGCACAGCGCGCCGTCGCTCGGCTCACCTTCGACAAACTTCTGGTGGAAGTGGTGATCGTAACTGTCGTACGTGTCGCCAAGATGGCACTGCAGGCAAAGATCATTGCCCTGCTTGTGCAGCTTCAGGCTGTGCACGTCATGGCAGTCGTCACAACGCACTTCATTCGCGTACATCTTGCTTTGCAGAAAGGAGCCCCAGACGTAGTCCTCTTCGAGAATTTGTCCGTCGGCGTGGTAGAGGCCTTCGATGAGTAGCGACGGCACCGTGATTTCGAGCAGGTCAACCTGGGAATGGTCGTAGTCGCCGATCTCGGCGCGTCGCGCATGACACGGCGCACAAAGGTCAACGAGCTGGCGATTGTCGATATCGCTCGTATCGACCACGAGATCGTAGTTGTCGACGATGGGGCGACCCATCGGGTCGACATTCGCCCAATCAACGTGTTTGGAGCCCGGTCCGTGACAGGCTTCGCAACTGACGTCTATCTCGGACCACTCGGTGCTAAAAGTATTGCTCTCCGCATCGAAGTTTTTGCGCAAGTTGGTTGAATGACATTCCGCACACATGCCGTTCCAGTTCTGCCCGTTGCGCGTCCAGTGCAGCCAGTCGTCCGCAGCAATGTCCGTGTCGGGATAGAGAAAAAACCAGCGCTCCCGATCCACGTCCCAGGCTGTCGACAAGGCCTGCAGACGCCCACCCTCAAACGGCACGAGATACTGTTGCAGTGGCTCGACCCCAAACGTGTACAACACCGGGAACTCCGCCATCTCACCGCCAGGCCCTTCGGTATGGACGAAGTATTTGTCATCCTTGCGGTAAAAGCGCGACGTAATACCATTGTATTCAAACTCAGCGTCATTGAAATCACCGAGTACGGTCTGTTCGTTGGCAAAATCCATCGCGTCGTCATGGTGCGAGCCCAGCCAACTCTCGTAAGCGTCCGCGTGGCAATCGATGCACTGCTCGCGGCCGACGAAGGTCGCGTGCGCCTCGGGGATGGGCAGTTCGGCTGCACGTTGCTGTGCTTCCCGAACGGCGTACAGCGGGATGGCAACAACAATAACGAGCAGCGCTACGACGCCTGCAATTCGCCAATTCCGCACGGTCAGGCTCGCACGGCCTGGCTGGGCTCAAACGACTTGCGCCGAATCAGTCGCCCGGTATCGACCTTTACGATGCCGTTCTCGATGGTCACCGGGAATAGGTCCAACGGTCGCGGCGCAGGCGCGTTGATCACATCACCGTGTATGTCAAAAGCAGAGGCATGACATGGACACGCGAAGCGCTTCTCATCCGCAATCCAGGGCACGCTGCATCCAAGGTGGGTGCATTTTCGGTGCACGGCGAGGAAGCCACCGTCCTCGAGGCGCGCCAGGTAGAACTTGCCATCGCCAAACGCGGTAACGCTGCCGATCTCGAATCGCTGTACGGGCCCGGCAATCGTCACGCCAGGTTCATCCATTAGCGGCGTCGTGCGCCTGCGGGGCACGAGCGCTGACACTGCGATCCAACCGGCTTCGAGGACGGCTACGCCGCCAAGCACTTGCATCATGCGGGCAAGGAAACTGCGCCTGACAGGGTCTACATCTGCCATGGCCACACCAGGGTCATGCCGGCACCACGGAACCAGACGCCGGTAGCCGTAAGAACAGCGAATGCGACGAAGAGCAGCACAAATAGCGACTGCACTGCCTCGTTTTTGTTCGCGGCAAGATATTTCCTGATCAACACGTAGAAACCGGTTACGCCACCAAGCACCAACGCGAAGGGTATCAGACCGTTGCTGATCAGTGCGTCAGCGCCGGGCAGCCAGCCGCCCGGCCCGATTACGTGTTCATCGATGAGCACCCATAACGGCACAACTATCAATGACGTAACCGCAGCAACGATCGCCAGGCGCCGACCTTTTGGCGTCAGGAACCAGTCTCCAGCAATCTCGCCGTCGTAAGATAGGAACGGTACGGAGACGAGAGCAGCGGCGACGAGCAACGGTATAACCAGTATCGCGAACGTCGCATCAAAGTGAATCAGCAACTCCTGAAATCCCAGGAAATACCACGGTGCCTTGGCGGGATTCGGGCTGATGCCCGGGTTGGCCGGTTCGCCCAGTGGCGCAGCAAACACGATCGCTATGACGAGCACGAGCGCGAACAACACCAACGTGACGACCGTCTCCTTTAGCAACAAGTCCGGCTTGAACGGCACGGTCCGGTACGCGTTGCGCGGGTCGTCGGTAGGCCCAAACGGTAGTACTACGCCGCCCGCCATTCGAATTTTCCAGAAGTGCCAGTTCATCAACACGATCAGCGCCATCGGCGTCACGGCCACGTGCAGTGCGTAGAAATTGATGATGGTCGCCGAGCCGATCTCACTGCCGCCGACAATGGCATGTTGCAGCCCCTGGCCAATGCCCGGTATCAGGCCCAGCATCTCGGTACAGATCGTTATCGCCCAATAGGCGGTCTGGTCCCACGGCAACAGGTAGCCAGTGAACCCCGAGAGGAGGATGAAAAACAGGATGCCGAGGCCGATCAGCCAGTTCGAGCGCCGGCGACCGTGAAAACCACCCGTCAGAAATACGCGCAGCAAGTGCAACAGCGCCACAGGTATCAGCAGATTGGCGCTCCAGTAATGGACACCACGAATCAGGCGACCGAACAGGACGTCCTGCTGAAAGGAGGAGATCGATTGCCACGCACGTTCCGGCGATGGCTCGTACGCGAACATCATCAGGATTCCGGTGAACATGAGCAACAGAATGAGCACGAGCGCCATGCCACCGAGGCCGAAAGTATGCGTGAACTTGATCGCCCTTGCGGGCACCCACATGGGTCGCAAATGCAGAATCAGTGAACGTCCGGACTGCTGATTGTTAGTGTTGTTTTCTGGCAAGGTCCCTGACCCGAATCTCAGTCATACGATGACGGCGAGGGGCCTGATTCTAATCCAATGGTCAGACTGATGCCCGCGCTATGAGCACGACCTGCAGGTATCAATTGAAAACAGGAGACCCGACCAGTAATTCAATCCAGGGTATCCCAGGGATAGCCTTCAACCTGGTAGATATACTCCGCCAGCGATTTGGCGATCGTGTCTTCGTTGTGCAGCATTGCCCGGAGATTCCTGTTCATGCGTCGCTTCGCCTGGTGACTAAACAGATGCGCAATGGACAAGGCCTGCCGGTATTGCTCGCTGTCATCGTCAGCCATCGAACTTACCCGAGACAGGACACACAGTCCGACAAAGAGATCGATCACGACATCGGCGGCACGCTGCAATGCGAACTGCCTATCAACGATCGCCTTACCGTGACGACGCAGCAGGACGTCCGTCATCCTGGCAAGCTCCAGCGCATATTTCTCGAAGATCAGGGCATCATCGCGAAGTTCCTCGCTTACAACTCCGACAATTCGCTCTTGCCCGATCGAAGTAATGTGTGTAATACGCCTGCCGGCATAATCGGACAATAAACCGAATCCCTTGATCGGACTGTTAAAGATATCCTCCACAGCAGATCCAAGTTCCTGCAGTAACCGTCCTGCATCTCTTATGCCGGACAGCGCAATGAACAGCCGCAGGATCTCGCTGGTGCCTTCGAAGATCGTCATAATGCGCGAGTCGCGAAATATGCGCTCGTACGGAAGTTCCTCCATGTAGCCGCTGCCGGCCGCTATCTGCAACGACTCGTTGGCGCAACGTGTCATAGCCTCGCTCGCAAAAACTTTGCTGATCGCGGCCTCTATCGAATAGTCCGAGCATCCCGAATCAATATAGTGTGCAACCATCCATACAGCGCTCTCGG
>DAOWGY010000375.1 GCA_030641695.1 Gammaproteobacteria bacterium | reverse complement strand
TTCGCCGGCACACCGCCCATGTTGTAGTGGACCGTTGGCAGCACCGGGATTGGTGCTTTTGTGACGTCGACGCCTGCAAATATCTTTGTGGTCTCCGCGATGCCCGGAAGCCGTTCCTCAATGACCTCGGGCCCGAGGTGCTCGAGATGCAGGTGAATATGATCGGAGTCGGCGCCGACACCGCGACCTTCGCGAATTTCGACGGTCATCGAGCGGCTGACGACATCGCGCGACGCCAGGTCCTTGGCATTCGGCGCATAGCGCTCCATGAAACGCTCGCCCTCGGAATTGGTGAGGTACCCGCCCTCGCCACGCACCCCTTCGGTGATCAGGCAACCCGCGCCGTAGATACCCGTGGGATGGAATTGCACGAACTCCATATCCTGCAGCGGCAACCCGGCCCTGAGCACCATGGCACCGCCGTCGCCGGTACAAGTATGTGCCGAGGTGCAGGAGAAGTACGCACGCCCGTAGCCGCCCGTGGCGAGAATAACCTTGTGGGCGCGGAATCGATGCAGCCGCCCGGTTGCCAGATCGATTGCGACAATGCCGCGGCAGGCGCCGTTTTCCATCATCAGGTCGACTGCGAAATACTCGATATAGAATTCGGCATCGTGCTTCAGTGACTGCTGATACAGCGCATGCAGCATCGCGTGACCCGTGCGATCGGCAGCAGCACAGGTTCGCTGTGCGGTGCCTTCGCCATAATGGGTGGTCATGCCGCCGAACGGCCGCTGGTAAATGCGACCTTCCTCCGTGCGCGAGAATGGCACGCCGTAATGCTCTAGTTCGATGACGGCATCCGGCGCTTCCTTGCACATATACTCGATTGCATCCTGGTCACCGAGCCAGTCGGAGCCCTTGATCGTGTCGTACATGTGCCAGCGCCAGTCATCGTCACCCATATTGCCGAGCGCGGCACTGATGCCCCCTTGTGCTGCGACCGTATGGCTGCGCGTTGGAAACACCTTGGAAATGCACGCCGTATCGAAGCCGGCCTCGGCGAGACCGAGGGTGGCCCGCAGACCGGCTCCGCCGGCGCCGATCACGACGACGTCATAGCTGTGATCGATGAATTCGTAATCGCTCATCGGCCGACACCTATATTAAGAATTGCGTAAACAGCGGCGATCGCGACGAACACGTGCGCGAAGCGCGAAAACAGCAATGACACGATCTTGGTGCCGGGCGTATGCACATAGTCTTCAATGACGACCTGCACGCCGAGGTATGAATGGTACGCGAGCGTGACACAAAGCAAGGACATCAGGATGGCATTGATCGGCTGGCCGATGAAGCGGATGACATCGAGGTAAGTCAGGCTGTCTATTCGTACGAGCGCATAAGCAAACCAGCCACCGAGGAGCAGCAAGGCTATCGCTGTCACTCGCTGCGCCCACCAGTGCTCGGTGCCATCTTTTGCGCTGCCAAGACCCAGGACCCGGCCCAGCGGAGATCGCAGGCTCATAGTACGGCCCACCAGTAAATGCCGGTCATTGCCAGCGTAAATATCAGCACGAACCAGGCAGACAGGTCGGCATGACGCTTGTCGAATCCACGCCCTGTGTCCCACACGAGGTGGCGTACGCCGTTCGCAAGGTGGAAAAAGAATGCGAAGCTCCAGCCGATGAGCAGCAGCTTGCCGACGATAGTCGACATCAGGATCGTGAAATGGAGGTAAGCCTCCGGACCCGCCGCCGCCTGCATCAGCCAGGCAGCGAGTACAACGAGCCCGAGCGACATCGCGACACCGGTCATACGGTGCAGGATCGATAGCAGCATCGTGATCGGCCATCGATAGATCGACAGGTGTGGCGACAGCGGTCTGCCAGAATTATTCATGCTTGTTGCTTCTTCTTCAGAAATCGATGCAGCGACCGCCCTTCTCCCAGTCGCCGTAGCGGGTAGGATCAGGACCCTCACGCCCGCCGATTTCCTTCGGCCGGGGCTCAGTCGCGTTATCATTCTCTTTACGCCGCCCGGTCTTGGATTCCCTCGATTCGTCCTTATCATCCGGGTCATAGGTGCTCATGGCGGAAGTATGCCAGACAAGTTATGCACCTGCATGAGTCGAGTTCTATTTACTGAAGGCCGTCGCTATCTGATGCCAAACTCCGAATTTCCATACACAACCATCTTGGTGTCCGGCGATGATGCGTTCGACTTCCTGCAAGCGCAGCTGTCGAACGATCTGACACTGCTCGACGAACGCGGCGAGCTGCTCTCGGCCTGGTGTAATCCAAAGGGCCGGGTAATCTGCCTGTTGACGGTTTTTCACAGCGACAGGGGCTATGAGCTTATCTTGCCGGCCGAGCTTGCGGATGAAGTCGTACGTCGGCTGACGATGTTCCGTTTTCGAGCAAAGGTCGACTTCGACATCGAGGCCGTCGCCCCCGAGCGGCTCGGCGTAAGCGGAAACATCGAGGACTGGCTGCTGGGCAAGCTGCTCGCAGGCAGACCCGAAATCTGGCGGGCGCAGTCCGAGGAATTCACACCGCACATGCTGAACCTCGACCAGCTCAGCGCCATCAGCCTCGACAAGGGCTGCTATCCGGGACAGGAAATCGTGGCACGCACGCACTATCGCGGCGCGACAAAACGCCGCACACACCGCTTCGCGAGCGCAGAACCCGTGTCACCGGGCGACAAGGTCTCGGACGGCGAACGCGACATCGGCGAGGTCCTGAACGCAATCGGCACCGACCTGCTTGCCGTCATCCCCACCGACAAAGCGAACGACCCACTGTCGATCGGCGACGTCTCCCTGACACACATCCCACTCGAGTACCTGTTGGAGCGCTTCTCGAAGCGCGATTCAACCTAGCCTCAGTCGCGCTTCGAGAAGCGCTCCAACAGGCTAGTCGAAGACTTCGGGCCTCATGTGGGGGAACAGCAGCACGTCGCGGATCGATGGTGAGTCGGTGAACAGCATGACGAGTCGGTCGATGCCGACGCCGATTCCTGCCGTCGGCGGCATGCCGTATTCGAGCGCGCGAATGTAGTCGTGGTCGAACGCCATGGCCTCTTGATCACCCGCATCACGACTGGCGGCCTGAGCGCGGAAGCGCCTGGCCTGATCCTCGGGATCGTTGAGCTCCGAGAAACCGTTGGCGATCTCGCGACCGGCGACGAAGAATTCGAAGCGGTCCGTGACAAACGGATCCTCGTCATTGCAGCGTGACAAGGGAGACACTTCGGTCGGATATTGCGTGACAAATACGGGCTCGCGCAGATTGTCCTCACCGGTCTTCTCGAAGATTTCAATTTGCAGTTTGCCGGGTCCGTAGCTGTCCTTGACCGGTATGCCGAGTTGCCCGCAAACGGAGGCGAGGTAATCCCTATCGCGGAGTTTCGACGCGTCGGCGTCCGGGTTGAAGGTCAGGATGACCTCCTCGACGGTCATTCGCTTGAAAGTCTGCGCCAGATCGAATGTCTCACCCTGATACTCGAGCGTCGACTTGCCGGTGATCGCGTCGGCCATTCCATGCAACATGGCTTCGACCATATCCATGAGATCTTCGTAAGTTGCATAGGCCCGGTATAGCTCGAGCATAGTGAACTCGGGATTGTGCTGCGTCGAAATTCCTTCGTTTCTGAAACTGCGGTTGATTTCGTAGACGCGCTCGAAGCCACCGACGATCAGTCGTTTCAGATTCAGTTCCGGCGCAATACGCAGGTAAAGCTGCATATCGAGCGCATTGTGATGCGTGGTAAACGGCCGCGCGATGGCGCCACCCGGCGTCGTTTGCATCATTGGAGTCTCGACCTCGAGGAAATCCTGCGAATCGAGGAACGCGCGAATATAGGCGACGATTTCGGAGCGCTTGCGAAATACCTCGCTACTACTCTCGTTCATGATGAGGTCGACGTAGCGTTGCCGGTAGCGCGTTTCCTGGTCGGCAAGGCCGTGAAATTTCTCGGGCAGGGGCCGTAGCGATTTGGTCAGCAATCGTACCTGGTCGGCGCGAACCGTGAGCTCTCCGGTATTGGTCTGAAACAGCACACCGCTTGCGCCAACGATGTCGCCGACGTCCCATTTCTTGAAAGTCTGGTAGACGCCTTCCGGCAATCGATCGCGCTCCAGGCGCACCTGAATTTGTCCGGAGCGATCAGCAAGCTTGATGAAACTGGCCTTGCCCATGACACGTTTGGCCATCATGCGCCCGGACACGGCGACGTCTACGCGCTCTTTCTCGAGCATGTCGTTGTCGTGCGCCCCATACATATTGTGTAACTCATCCGCCAGCGCGTTGCGGTGGAAGTCGTTCGGAAACGCATTACCCTGCTCGCGCAATGCGTCGAGCTTTTGGCGGCGCTCGGCGATGAGCTTGTTTTCGTCTCTTGTGTTGTCGTCTGCCACGCTGAACTAAAGTCCCTGTTTCAGGCTTGCTTCAATGAAATTATCCAGCCCGCCATCGAGTACGGCCTGAGTGTTACTGGTTTCGATGCCGGTACGCAAATCCTTGATACGGCTCTGATCGAGCACATAGGAGCGAATCTGGCTGCCCCAGCCGACGTCGGCCTTGCTCTCTTCCACGATGGATGCCTCTGCGCGACGCTTGTGCATTTCGAATTCGTACAGTTTCGCCTTGAGCTGATTCATGGCCGTCGCCTTGTTCTTGTGCTGCGAGCGATCGTTCTGGCACTGCACAACGATATTCGTCGGCAGGTGGGTAATGCGGACAGCGGACTCGGTGCGATTGACGTGCTGGCCGCCGGCGCCGCTCGCGCGATACACGTCGATGCGCAGATCGGACGGATTCACCTCGATGTCGATATCGTCGTCGACCTCCGGAGACACGAATACCGAGGCGAATGACGTATGACGCCGATTCCCCGAGTCGAACGGCGACTTGCGCACCAGCCGATGTACACCCGTCTCCGTCCGCAGCCAACCGTAGGCATAATCGCCGCTCACGTGAATTGTCGCACTCTTGACGCCTGCGACTTCGCCGGCGGATGCTTCGATGACTTCCGCCTTGAAACCGTGCGCCTCGGCCCAGCGCAGATACATCCGCAGGATCATCTCGGCCCAATCCTGCGCTTCGGTTCCACCGGCGCCGGACTGAATATCCAGATAGGCGTTATTAGGGTCCATTTCGCCCGAAAACATGCGACGGAATTCGAGGTCGGCGACACTCGTCTCGAATGCGGCGAGATCACGCTCGACTTCAGCGACCGTGTCTTCGTCGTCTTCCTCGATCGCAAGCTGCAGTAACTCGTCGGCGTCGCTGAGGCCGTTCTTTACCTCATCGAGCCCGACGACGACCTGTTCCAGCTGTGCACGCTCCTGCCCCAGTGCCTGCGCGCGCTTGGGTTCGTTCCAGACGTCGGGTTGCTCGAGCTCGCGCAGAACTTCGGTCAGTCGTTCCGCCTTGCTGTCGTAGTCAAAGATACCTCCTCAACGCATCGCTGCGTTCGCTGAGGTCGACTATCGATTGCTTGATCTGGCTCGTTTCCATGATCTTTCCGGCGCGGAAAACGCGCGATCTTATCATGCAATCATCGCGCGCCGCGCGATTGTACGGCGGCTATTTGCTCAACCACCAGTTGCGGCGATTCGATGCCTCGATACTCGTTGACGTCGAGACGGTATGCAAGCTGCACGACGCCACGATATGACGGCCCCGCCTGGTTGAACGCGATGGCATCGATAGTCTGGCCGCCTGCGGCAGGGCGGACCCGTAACTTGAGGTGGTTCTCGCCGACAGTCCGTTGCTCCACGATCGCGAAATCACCATTCCACAACGGTTCGGGGAATCCCGCACCCCAGGGACCGGCGTCGCGCAGCGATCGTGCGAAGCCGAGATTCATCGCGTTGTCGGGCAGGCAGCCATCGCTGACGATCGCTCCGCTAAAATCGGCGCCCGGATACAAACGTTCGAGTTGCTGCGATGCGAGCAACGAGAAAGTGTCGTACTGCGCGGCATCGATCGTCAGACCGGCCGCCATCGCGTGTCCGCCGAACTTGACGATCACCTCCGGGTTCGCGCTGTTCACCGCTTCGAGGAGGTCGCGCGCATGCACGCCGGGAATCGATCGCGCAGATCCCTTGAGCGTTTCCCCGGTCTCGCGGGCGAATGCAATTACCGGGCGATGGCATCGCTCACGGACACGCGACGCAATGAGTCCCACGACACCCTGGTGCCAGGATTCGTCATAAACGCAGACACACGGTGGCAAGTCGTGTGCGTCCATCGAGTCGACATAGGCAAACGCTTGCTCGCGCATCGTCGATTCGATCTGCCGGCGCT
>DAOWGY010000305.1 GCA_030641695.1 Gammaproteobacteria bacterium | reverse complement strand
CTCCACGGATGCAGTATTCAACATCGGCATGGCCGTCGCGGCGGTGCAGGTCGCGGAACCCGGCGTCTACATTGCAATGAATGGCCAGGTATTCGCGGCCGGCGAGGTTCGCAAGAACCGCGACGAGAATCGCTTCGAGCTGTTACAGCGCTCCTCGGAGCGCGACTAAAAAAAAGGGCTCTGACCCCTTTTTTTCTTGCTCGCGCCTCCAGAGGCGCTCCAACAATCAGAGATCGAAATTGATGCCCTGCGCGAGCGGCAGTTCCTTGCCCCAGTTAATCGTGTTCGTCTGGCGCCGCATATAAGTGCGCCACGCATCGGAACCCGCTTCGCGGCCGCCGCCGGTCTCTTTCTCGCCACCGAAAGCGCCGCCGATCTCCGCACCGGATGTGCCAATGTTGACGTTCGCGATGCCGCAATCGGAGCCTGCGTGCGACAGGAAATACTCTGCGTTTTGCAGGCTGTCGGTAAAAATTGCTGACGAAAGTCCCTGGACGACACCGTTTTGTATCGCGATGGCATCGTCGAGCGTCTTGTAAGGGAGCAAATACAGGATGGGTCCGAATGTTTCGGTCTGGACGATATCCCAGTCGTTGTTCGCGACCGCAATCGCGGGCGTCACGAAGTTGCCTGGTCCGTCGATGCGTTCGCCGCCACACAGCACCTCACCGCCGGCATCTCGTACCGCGGCAACCGCCGCCTCGACTTCGTCGACGGCCGACGGGTTGATGAGGGGTCCCATCAGCGTATCGGGATCGAGGGGATCGCCGATGCGTACCTGGCCGTAGGCTTTGACAAGCCCCGCCTTCAATTCCTCGAGCCGGGACTCTTGAACGATGATGCGCCGGGTCGTCGTGCAACGCTGGCCGGCGGTGCCGACGGCCCCGAACACGATTGCCGGAATCACGAGATCCATGTTGGCGTGCTCGTCGACGATGATGGCGTTATTGCCGCCTAGTTCCAACAGGACCTTGCCAAAGCGCTCGGCAACCCGGGTAGCGACACCGCGTCCGACCCAGGTTGAACCCGTGAAGGAAATCAGGTTGATCCGCGGGTCATCGACAAACTGGTTGGCGAGGTCATGGCTGCCGCCGACGATCAGGTTACAGAAGGTTGGAAGCCCGAGGTCCGCGATGGCCTCGTTGACGATCTTTTGCACGGCGACGCCACACAGCAGCGCATTCGACGAAGGCTTCCAGATATTGATGTTGCCGCAGATGGCCGCGAGTGTCGTATTCCATGCCCAGACCGCAACCGGAAAATTAAACGCGGTGATCGTCCCGACGAGACCAAGCGGATGCCACTGCTCGTACATGCGGTGCTGTGGGCGCTCCGAATGCATCGTGTGCCCGTAGAGCATGCGCGACTGGCCGACGGCGAAATCGCAGATATCAATCATCTCCTGTACTTCGCCGTCGCCTTCCGCCTTGATCTTGCCCATCTCGAGCGTGACGAGGCTGCCGAGGGCGTCCTTGTGATCGCGCAACGCATTACCAATTTGCCGTATAGCTTCGCCACGCACGGGAGCGGGTACAGTGCGCCATTCGTTGAAGGATTCCTGCGCCGCGCTGATGAGACGCTCGTATTCCGCTGGCGTCGTGGCGCGCACGCTCGCGATCAATTCACCGTTGGCCGGGTTGGTCGATTCGACGATTCGCGCAGAGTCATCTTCGCTGCTGTCACTGCCGAGCCACGTGCCCGGATTGACGGCCTCGAGGCCCAGTGAATCGAGTATTTTCCTGGTCATTTCAATCTCCTGCACTAACGCGCTGATGTCCTGTTTCGCCACGGGCGACCAGCTCGGCCGATTCGATATTGCTTCCGCCATGTGCGTAGTAGCGCCCGAAGCGGTTGTCGAGGATGTCCTCGAGCCGGAATTGTTCCTGCGCGACAAACCCGCTGTACTGATTGGGGTTAGCCAGCACGATATCAATGACGCTGCAGACGCCGGCGGCCGTCGTGATCTGAATGGCCGACCAGAGCCGGCCCGCGACGACCTGTGGGTAGACCTTGTTGACGTAGTTTTCCTCGCGGAATTCACCGTCCTGATAGCCCGTCACGGCCGCGTAAATAATGACGACGTCCTGCAAGGTCTGCGGTACGGCATTCTCGAGTATGCGTTTCAGCGTGTCACGATCGTGGTTGAGCTTCAGGCCGTTCATTAAAAGGCGCATTTGCTCGCAGTGGCCGGGGTAACGAATCGTCTTGTAGTTCATGGTGTTCACGCGATCGCCGTAGGTTTCTCCGAGCGAACCGAGGCCACCCGAGGTGTTGAATGCCTCGTACTTCGTGCCGTCAATCTCGATCGACTCGCGTCCTTCAAGCGGCAGCACCTCGACTTCCTCGCCGTCGACGATCGCGTTGCAGAGATTGCCGTACTCGTTGATGACGCCATCGGTCGACCACGTCAGCGAATACTTGAGGACGTTGTTGGGGTGCTGTGGCAGTGCACCGCCCCTGAGCTTCAACGATTTCAGTTCGTCGAAATGCTGAATGTGTTCACTGTCTACGATGCTGATGAAGCCGGGCGCAAGGCCACATTGCGGCGCGAATACCTGGCTGGCGCCTTTGGCGATCGATCGCACGGCCTCCGTGACGGCCACATCTTCCGTCAGGTCAAAGTAGTGCAGATTTTCGGCGCGCGCGACCTCGGCGACCACCTCGTTACAGTAGTAAGGCAGGCCGGAGACGATAGCGGCGGGTTTGTAATTCCGAATGTGTTTCGTGAGCGTGGCCCTGTCGCTTGCGTCGATGTCGAAGGCGTCAATGGAATCGAGGCCATGAGCGTCGGCAACAGCAGCCGCGGAGCCTGGTCGGGCATCGGCGAGTTGTACGCGATAGCTGCCACTCTCGGCCAGCAGGCCGGAAATCAACGCACCGATCTTGCCGGCGCCGAGTACGAGGATCTGTTGCATGGGGGCTCCTGACGATCAAGACCGCCCGCAGCGGGCGGAGAAGAGTGGCGCGCATTGTGCCAATGTCGCTCAGACCTTTCCAGATGAAACTTTTGAGTACCGCAGTGCAGCATGGCATAGTCCGCCAAATAGGCTGTGGGAGCGCTTCTCGAAGCGCTCCCACAAGCAACCACCTAACGAAACCGGGATTTATGACGAGATCACCCTCCAAGAGCGACTGGCACCCCGCAAGCTGGCAGGCACTGCCAGCGGCGCAACAGCCCAGCTATCCCGACCAGGCGGCCCTGGGTCGCGTTGTCGCAGACCTCAGCCGGCTGCCGCCGATCGTGACCTCATGGGAGGTGGATGCCCTGGGCGAGGAGATCGCTCGGGCGCAGCGCGGAGAGGTGTTTATCCTGCAGGGCGGCGATTGTGCCGAGACCTTCGACGAATGCACTTCGGAGAATATTGTCGCGAAGCTGAAAATCCTGCTGCAAATGAGCCTCGTCATCCTGTTCGGCCTCAAGAAGCCGGTCGTGCGCGTGGGCAGAATGGCGGGGCAATACGCCAAACCCCGATCGGCAGACACCGAAACTCGTGATGGGAAGTCCTTGCCCAGCTTTCGCGGGGATCTCGTCAATCGCAGACCGTTTACCGCCGACGACCGCATACCTGACCCAAACCTTATTCTGCGAGGCTACGAGCGTGCCGCGCTGACCCTGAACTTCGTTCGCTCGCTGATCGACGGCGGTTTCGCGGATCTGCACCATCCGGAGTACTGGGACCTCAACTGGGTCGGCCACTCGCCGATGGCCGACGAATATCACGCGATCGTCGCGTCCATTTCGGATTCACTGGACTTCCTGGAGACGGTCTCGGGCCAGCCCGTGCACAAGACGCGCCGCGCCGACATCTTTGCGGCGCATGAGGGCCTGCACCTGATGTACGAACAGGCGCAGACACGCTACCTCGATCGCCGTGAACGCTGGTACAACCTGGCGACGCACTTCCCGTGGATCGGCATGCGTACAGCCGCTGTCGATGGCGCGCACGTCGAGTATTTTCGCGGCATCTCGAACCCGATCGGCGTCAAGGTTGGTCCGGGCATGACGCGGGAGTGGATCCAGGACCTGGTCGCAATCCTGAATCCTGCCAACAAGCCCGGGCGCCTGACGCTCATTCATCGATTCGGTGCGAAGGAAATCGACGATCATCTGCCGGACCTCATTACGGCGGTTCGTGAGACCGGCTCGCCTGTTCTCTGGGTGTGCGACCCGATGCACGGCAACACCGAGAGCACCTCAGATGGTGTCAAGACCCGGCGCTTCGACAAAATCATTGCAGAGCTCGAAACGGCATTCCGGGTGCACCAGTCGATGGGCAGCCATCTTGGCGGTGTGCACCTGGAGCTGACTGGCGAAAATGTCACAGAGTGTACGGGCGGTGCGCGTGGCCTGACCGACGGCGATCTCGCCAGGGCCTACAAGTCCACCGTGGATCCGCGCCTCAATTACGAGCAGGCCATGGAAGTGGCGATGCGGATCTCCGGATTGCACAAGTAACGAGCAAGCAATTGAGGAGCCCTGTCTTCGATCGGGACTGCCGCGCGTGTCCCCGGCTCGCCGGGTTTCTCGACGACGTCAACGACAAATACCCGGATTATTATTGCCGGCCGGTGCCGCCATTCGGCGATGATGCTGCGCGGTTCCTGATCGTCGGGCTTGCACCGGGCATGCATGGTGCGAACCGTACCGGGCGACCGTTCACAGGCGATCATGCCGGCATACTTTTGTATCAGACGCTGCACAAGTTCGGTTTCAGTTCGCATGCGGAGTCGGCGGCGACTGACGACGACCTGACGTTGACCGACTGCCGTATTACCAATGCCGTCAAGTGTCTGCCACCTGACAACAAGCCGATCGGCGCAGAGATCAATACCTGTAACTCATTTCTTGCGAACGAACTCGAGACGTTGTCGCCCGTGTCGGTCGTTCTGGCGCTCGGTGGCATTGCTCATCGCGCGATCGTCAAGGCACAGGGATTGCGTCAGGCCGATTTCAAATTCGCGCATGCCGCCGTTCATGATCTCGGCAATTTCCGCATGCTCGATTCCTATCACTGCAGCCGTTACAACACCAACACCCGGCGGCTTACGACGGAGATGTTTGAATCGGTATTTGCGCAGGCGAGGTCGATGCTGGATAACTAGCAGTTGGAGCGCTTCTCGAAGCGCGAGGAATTCGCGAGGAAAGCGCGGTTCAAGAACCGCTCCAACAGCAAATATCTTGAGGCAGATCCCAATCGTATGAATGACACCTCCACATTCGACACGAAATCATTTCTTCGCACTCTGACGCATCGTCCCGGCGTGTACCGAATGCTGAACGACAAGCACAAGGTTATTTATGTCGGCAAGGCACGCGACCTCAGGAAACGAGTGTCGAGTTACTTCCATCGTACTCAGACGTCCGTCAAGACGGCGGCGATGATGGAACTGGTCGCCCGCGTCGAAGTGACCGTGACGAATACCGAGGCGGAGGCCCTGCTGCTCGAATACAACCTGATCAAACAGCACAAGCCGAAGTTCAACGTCGTTCTTCGCGACGACAAGAGCTACCCCTACATCTACGTATCGACCGATCATCCGTTTCCGCGACTGCGCTTTCATCGCGGACCGCGTAAAGGCAAGGGGCGCTACTTCGGCCCTTACCCGAGCACGAGCGCCGTGCGACAGACACTCAATGAACTGCAGAAGCTGTTTCTGATACGCAACTGCCGTGACACGTTTTTCCGGAATCGCTCGCGGCCTTGCCTGCAGTACCAGATCCGGCGTTGTACCGCTCCCTGCACGGGCCTGATCAGCGAAAGCAATTATGCCGAGGACATCGGCGCCGCCATCCAGTTTCTCGAAGGCAGGAACCAGAGTGTCATCGACACTTTCGTCGCGCGCATGGACGCGACGTCCGCGGACCAGGATTATGAGCAGGCGGCGCGGTTTCGCGACCAGATATCGAAGCTCAAGGAAATCGAGGCACGTCAGCTCGTTTCGCGAAGTGCCGGCAAGGATCTCGACGTCATCGGTTTTGCGTCGAACGGCGTCATTCATTGTGTAACCGTGCTGTTTATTCGCAATGGCGCCGTCATCGGCAGTCGCGATCACTTTCCGCGCTCGCAAGGGGATGCCGACAAGCACAAGATCCTCAACAGTTTCGTCGCGCAGTACTACCTTGGTCGGGACGCGCCGTCGGAAATCATCATCGATACCGAGATCGAGGATCGCGACTTGCTCGAGGCCGAGCTCAGCGAGCGTATCGGTCGCAAGGTGTCCATAAAGAGCCGCGTGCGCGGCGACCGTCAGCGCTGGCTGGACATGGCGCGCACGAACGCGGAGCAAGGCCTCAGTCTCAAGGTCGCGAGCAACGCCACGATTCGGCGTCAGTTCGCGGCACTTGCCGAAGCCCTGGAACTCGAAGAGCCTCCCGAGCGCCTCGAGTGTTTCGACGTCAGCCACACGTCAGGTGAGGCGACGGTCGCATCCTGCGTCGTGTTCAACACGGCAGGCCCGATGAAGAGCGATTACAGGCGCTTTAATCTCAAACCCGCCGCTGCAGGTGACGATTACTCGGCGATGGCAGAAGCGTTGAAGCGTCGCTATGCACGCGTCAAAAAGGGTGAGGTGCCGATGCCGGATGTGCTGTTCGTCGATGGTGGCAAAGGGCAGTTATCCGAGGCGATGACTGTGCTCGATGAACTGGAGCTCGACTGGCTGAAGGTGGTAGCGGTCGCAAAGGGCAGGGCGCGCAAGCCCGGCGCCGAGCGCTTGTTTCTGCCCGGACGCAAGACGCCTGTGCAATTGCCGACGGACTCTTCGGCGCTGTTGCTGGTGCAGCAAATCAGGGATGAAGCGCATCGCTTCGCCATCATGGGTCATCGGCAACGGCGCGCGAAAACACGCAATACATCGCGCCTCGAGCAGATTCCCGGGCTCGGCCCGAAAAAGCGCCGCGAGTTGCTGCGCCAGTTCGGTGGCCTGCAGGGCGTGATCGCCGCCGGAATCGACGATCTGGTCAAAGTGCGTGGCATCAGTCGAAGTTTGGCTGAAACCATATACAATGACCTGCATATCGACGGCCAACCATAAAGAGCGCCTCCAGACGTGAAAATAAACCTGGCCATAATGCTGACCCTGTTTCGTATCGCCGCAATCCCGGCTGTGGTGGTTTGTTTTTACAGCCCGATTCCGAACGCACGACCGATCGCGGCAATCCTGTTCGGCATCGCCGCCGTTACCGATTTCATCGACGGCTGGGTGGCACGGCGCTTCGGACAGACCTCACGCTTCGGCGAGTTTCTGGATCCGGTCGCCGACAAGCTCATGGTCGCGATTGTGCTGGTGATGCTGGTGCAGGCCGAGTCGGGCTGGTTCGAGGACATTATCGCGATGATCATCATCGGTCGCGAGATTACGGTTTCGGCGCTCAGGGAGTGGATGGCGACGATTGGCGAGCGTGCCAACGTCAAGGTGTCGATGGCCGGCAAGATCAAGACGACGCTGCAGATGTTCGGCATCGCCTTCATGGTCTATCACAACGATTTTTTTGGCATCCCGATCTACACCGTCGGTTTCGTGCTGCTGGTGGCGGCGGCCATCATGACCATCTGGTCGATGTTCTTCTACCTGAAGGCCGCGTGGCCCTTCATGTCGATGCAAGTCGCGGAAGGTGAATAGCGGCGACAGGCCGGAATTCGTCTTGACAGAAGGGCATTTGTGGCTACAATCTCGGCCCTCTTGCAGGATATAGCGGGTGTAGCTCAGCGGTAGAGCATCACGTTGCCAACGTGAGGGTCGTGAGTTCAATCCTCATCACCCGCTCCAAACAAAATAAGGGCCCCATTCGGGGCCCTTAGTCATTTAGTACCTTACGAGTGTTATTAGTTGGTCAACTCGGCGATGACGGCATTGCCCAGAATCTGATGGACTGTCGCCGTCGGATGAATATTGTCCCAGTAGAGATATTCCGCCGAATTCTTGCACTGAAAGGGCGGCTGGAACGGCTGAATACTCAAATCGCCATGGCTGACCTTGGCGGTCCGTTGAAGCTTGAAGCCAGCGCAAACTACAGGGATCTGCCTTTTGCGATCAGCCTCTTTGTGGGTCATGGCGAAAATGGAAAACCCGTGCCGGTCAATGCGCGGATTGCGCTCGTCGATGATGCCGGCGAGATCTTGCTTTCCGGCGCCGTGGACAGGCAGTCATGGATATTAGAGGGAAAAATTGGCATATCGGGGGCTGACGCCGCCGCTTTCGCAACGGCGGTTGCCGGCAAACCCGTTGCCGGACTGCCATCATGGGAAT
>DAOWGY010000264.1 GCA_030641695.1 Gammaproteobacteria bacterium | reverse complement strand
TACCGAGTTCGCGTTGCCGGCGCAACTGGCTTTCGAGTTGACGGATGTTGATATCCGCACGTTCGAGCAATACCTCCTGCTCGGCGCGCTGCAGCAGTAGCGTGCGCTTGTCGATGCGTGCGACGGGCTCACCTCGTTGAACCACGGTACCGGGCTCGGCCACCATTATGAGCTGTCCGGCGACGCCCGCGGTGATCTGCATGTCGTTACGGCTGTATATCGTGCCGGGCACGGCCACTGTGGGGGCGACTTCGGTACGCGACACCGTCGAAATCTGTACGACCTTGGCGGGCATTTGTTGCCCGAATGACAACGAGGCGAACAGCAATAGCACGCTCGAAACGACTAGCCTGTAGTTAAGCATCGGCAGGTACTCCGGTAACGACATCCCGTCTGCGACGCAGCAGTTGCGCGAGCTGCAACGGCGGCAGCCGCAGAACGCTCGGCATCAGGATGAGGGTAAAAATGGCACTTAAGAACATGCCGCCGATGATCACGGTGGCAAGTCCACGATATATTTGTGAGCCGACGCCCGGTATGACGACCAGCGGCAACATGCCGAAGATGCTCGTCAGCGTGCTCAGGTAGATCGGCCGGGCGCGCATGCGCACCGCCTCGGCGACGGCTGTAGTACGGTCGAGACCCTCGCGCAGGCCGTTGCGTGCCTGCATGACCAGCAGGATCGCGTTATTTACGACCAGGCCGAGCAGTATCAGGAACCCGATCATCGTCAACAGGTCCATGGCCTGGTTGGTGAACAGATTGAGCACGCGCAAGGCGCCGACACCGCCGGCAATCGCAAGCGGCATGGACAGCATGACCAAGGTGGCGTCGCGCATTGAGCGGAACATCGCGGCTAGAATCAGGAACAGGACGATGGCAGCAGTCGCGAGGTTGACCGCCATTTTCGCAAACGCCTCTTCCAGGCGGTCGGCCGTGCCGCGATACGCGAGGCTGACGTCGGCCGGCAAGATCTCCCGAAGTTGCGGTCCGGCGACGTCGCGGAGACTGTCCAGCGCTTCCTGCACCGTCATTTCTGCTGGAGGTGTCACCGACAACGTCAGCGTGCGCTGGCCATTGACTCGTCGCAACTGCGTCGGTCCAACGGTTCTACGGATATCGGTCAGTTCGCCGAGCGCCTGAATACCGGCCAGCGGTGTCGCCATCGGCATCGACGCGAGTTCGTCAGGTGATGTCCACGTCGGTCCCTTGAGTATCATGTCCATGCGTTCGTTACCGTCGAAGTACTCGCCGACGAACGTGCCACTCGTGACGGCCCGGACGATATTGGCGACGGCCGCACGATCGAGCCCGGCTGCGGTAATGCGTCGGTCATTGGGTACGAGCTGCAATTCAGGTTCCGCGATGGCAAGTCCGGGGATAGGCCGGACCTGTGCACCCGGTACCGCTGCACTGACGATCGGCATGGCCTGCGTTGCTACCTGCGACAGCACGTTGATATCGGGACCTTGCAAGTCCACGTTGATCGCGCGACCGCCGTCGAAACCGAAATTCAGGAGCGACGAGCGCTGCACGAAAGATTGCGTGTCCGGCAGGTCGACAAGAACCTCGTCGCGTACGATATCGATCATCTCCTCGATACGAGCGGGGTCCTCCGGATAGACAAACATGCCGTTGAAGGCACCGAAGGCCGAGAGGTTATAGCCGCGGATGTAGGGTTGCTTCTCATGTTCCATGTACGGGCGCAGACGCTCCACGATGGGGCCGGCGATCTCGTTGCGAAGGATTTCGACGGTGCCACCTGGCGGAGTGATGAAAAACGCGTTAAGGGAATCAGACGGCGCTTGCGGCAGCAGGTTTGCTTTTGGCATCAACATCACGATGGCGAGAACCGAACCGCCGAGAATCGCGACGACCCAGCTGCGGCAACGGGCCGGTGTACTCGTCAGGCGCATGACGAGGTTCGTGATTCCTGCCCACCAGTGCTGACAGGGATCGTTGTCTTCCTTCCTGAGTATGAACGACGCGGCGACGGGCAACACCGTAACCGCAATGACGAACGATGCCGACACCGCAACGGCGATTGTCAGAGCAAGGTCCTGGAATAGCTGGCCCTCGATGCCGGTCATGAACAACACCGGGACGAATATGGCAACACTGGTGACGGTCGACGCGAACAGTGCCCCGGCAATTTGCCTGGTACCCTTTGCGACCGCCTCCTTGAGTTCCAGGCCACTTTGCCTGCAGCGCACGATATTCTCGAGAGTCACGATCGCTGCGTCCATGACGAGACCCACCGCGAAGGCGAGGCCGGCCAACGAGATAACGTTCAATGACTTATCGAAAAGACGTAGCGCAACGAAAGCGACCAGTAATGACAATGGCACGGTTGCGGTGACCAGGAAGGTCGCGCGGCGGCTGCGCAACAGGAAATACAGGATGCCGACGGCCAGCAACAGGCCGATACCGAGATTGCTGCGAACGAGTGCGATTGCGCGCCGGATATGGACCGAGGCGTCGAAACTCAGATCCATCTCGAGCCCGGCATCTGCCAGCGGTCCGGCGTTCAGCTCCGCGATTGCCAGGTTGACTTCGTCGAGGATGCTGACCGTGTTCGCGTCGTAGGAACGCTGCACCGTGATGTAATACGCCGGATAGCCATTGCGCAACGTGAAGCCGTCCGGTTTTCTCGGAACGATGTCGACGTCGGCCACTTCGCTGAGATAAATAGGACGCTCGTTGCTCCAGCCGACAATCAACTCGTTGAGTTCATGCGGTTCGAACTGACCGACAAAGCGGACCGTGTACTGACGGCGCCCCACGTCGGCAAAGCCTCCCGACGAGTCCGTTGCGCGTGACAGCGTTGCGACAATGTCATCGACCCGAATTCCGAGCGCGGCTGCACGGTAGGCATCGAAGGTGATCTGCATTTCACGCGGTTGCTCGCCGGCCAGGTTTACCTGCGACACGCCTGGAATACGGGCGAGGCGTGGTTCGACGTATTCCTCGATCAGCTTCTGATAGCTCGCGAGTTCCTTGTCGGGGTTGTGCGGAAGAACCCGAATGAGCAGCGAGGCTGCCGGCGGCGACTGTTGTCCGCCGCCTGCGAAGACCCGTGGCTCGCTCGCGTCCGCCGGTTGCGGCGGCGCCTGATTGAGATTATTGATGACGTCGAGCTTCGCATCCTGAATGTCCGTGCCGACGTCAAAAGTGAGATTGACAAATCCTGCTCCACGGCTGATGAACGAGCTGATGTTCGTTACGCCGGGCGTATTTCGCAGCACGTTTTCCTGAGGCTCGATGATGCTCGATTCCATCTCTTCGGGCGCGGCAGCACGCCAGAAGTTTTGAATCGATACCTGCGGTTGCTCGATGGTCGGCAGCAACTGGATCGGTAGCGCCGCTATCGAGATAAGCCCGAACAGTGTGACGAGCGCGACTGCGACCGCCACGGACGGCCAGTGCTTCGTGCTGAGATCCGTTAAGTTCATCCCCACCCCTCAACTGTGTTGTCAGTGTGACCTGACGGTCACACGTGAGTTCACCGTTGCCAGGGACTTCGTTATTACCAAATGGAATAAGCGGAGCGTCTCGTCGACAACGTGTTTCTTAGATGCGGTAAAGCGGGAAAACGTTGCGCGATGGGGGGCTTCGCAGCACTGTGGGCTGCAGTCAGTCCGTACTGAGGGGGATATCTTCGTTCAGAATCAGCGCGCGCACGAACTTGACGGGTGGTGAGCCGTACGACAGCGCCTGGTCGTGATAACGGCGCAGGGTGAACTCGTCACCCCAGGCGTCCTCGACGTCGGCGCGCATTGTGACGTGCTCCTGGTAACCGACGAAGTACGTTGACAGTTGCGCCGACGTCAACTGTGCTCGCACCCACTTGCCGGCCGCTTCGCGCTCTTCCTGGAAGCCACCTTCGATCATGAGTTGCATGGCCTGGTCGCGCGTCATGCCATCGACATGAATGGCCGAGTCGATGATGGCGTTCGTTACAGCGCGCAAATACCATTTCAGATTGATGAGGTGCATCAGCGGGTCGTGGTCGAGGTAGCCTTCGTCGACCATGACGCGCTCGGCGTAAACGGCCCAGCCTTCGACGAACGGACCCGACCAAAGGACGCTGCGCAGCGCCGACGGATAACGATTGCTCAGGGCGATCTGCAGGTAGTGGCCGGGGATGCCCTCGTGAATCGTCAGATCTTGCATGGACAGCAGATTGTATTCGCGAAGGAAGGACCGGACCTGCTCGTCGGTCCAGTCAGCTGGTAGCGGTGCGACGGCGTAGAAGGCCTTCTGACCGTCGTCCAGCGGGCCCGGCGGATCCAGGTAGGCGACAGTAACGCCGCGCTGGAACTCTGGCATGACGATGATTTCGACGGGGTCCTCAGGCATCGTCACGATGTTGTGTTCGACGACGAAGTCGGTCGCTTGCTGTAGGTACTGTCTCGCGACGTCGACGATGCCGTCGCGCGGCGGTGTGTGCCGGTAAGCCTGTTCAAGCGCGGCGCGGATGATGACCTGCTTGTAGGCCTCGTCAGGATCGTCAGGAAATGCGGTGTGCGGATGCATTCCGGCATAGACCTGCTTCGCGATCTCGTACATCTGCTTACGCACGAGCTGGTATTCGCTTTCGGCGAGTAACTTGATTTCCTTGCGGCTCATGGGCGAATTCAGCGCGAACGCGAGCTTCTGATCGTAGAGATCCGCGCCGATGCGAAAATCGCCGGCGGCACGCGGCAGCAGTTCTTCCTCGAGCCAGGTCTGATGTTCGGCGATGGCATCCCTGGCGATTTCGATCGCCACCTCGAGGCGGCTTCGCGTCGCGGCCGGCAGTGCGTCCATCTGCGGCAGGATCATCGTCTCGATAATCGAACTTAGGCCAGGGTTCTGTTGAATTGCCGTCTCGGCATGAATTTTCGGCACGCGTTCGGGTTGCAGTGACGCCCGTGCCTGCTCCAGGAATCGCGGTAGTTGCTCTAGCCGGGCGGCGACATTGTCGAGACGTTGTTCGATGGGGGCGAAGTCGCGTGCCAGCAAGCCGTAAATTGCGTTGCCGGAAAGTCGCACGTAGTCCACGGGATTCCACGCCCATTCCTCGAGGGTGTCGAGCCGGAAAAGCGTCGACTCGATCTCGTTGTGGAGGATTTCAGCGTCGATCTGGTTGGCGCGAGACAGTTCGTTGCGGTCGATTGACGCCAGCGTGGCGCGATAGTCGAGAAACGTCTTGCGAGTGCCCGCTCTCGCGGCAGAATCAACGTCGTCAAGCCGCTCGTCCGCGCTATGATCGCCGATTGCAGTGGCGCCGACGGGTGAGATTCGGGCGAGTCCCTCGATGTAATCGTCGGCGAGCTTTTCGAACGCTGAGTCGGCAGCGGATGCAGTAATAGCGCCGGTCGTCGTCAGGACGAGCAACGCCAGAGTTGCGAGAAGTTTCACGTCAGATCCGATATGGAAAAAGGGTTCGGTGCCCTTTTTCGCTGTATTAGCGTTGGCTTTCACGCGCGATGAGTTCGTCAATGACGTCCGGAACCTTGTCGTAGCTGCCCGCTTCGGCGCCACCTGTGCGGAATTTGCCGTTGACGACGATCGCCGGAACGCCGGAAATGCTGTAACGGCGTCCCAGATCTTTCGCGACGCGCAGTTTCTGGTCGACCTCGAACGACTTCCAGGTGCGGTCGAATACGTCCGCACTGACTCCGTAGCGCTCGAACAGGCGCCGAATTGAATCCTCGCTCGTCAGACGGTTGCCACGTTGTTGAATTTCCGTGAAGACTGCCACATGAAAATCTTCGCCGTTCTTTAGCACGCCGTTGCGGACCAGCACTTCCTTGACGAAGAAGATGCGAGCGTGGAGCTCGTGCACTGCATTCCAGACGACGGGGATGCGCACGAAACGCACATCGGCCGGCGCCTCGGCCGCCCAGGCATTGATGGTCGGCTCGAAGCTGAAGCAGTGTGGACAGCCGTACCAGAAGAACTCGGCGACCTCGATCTTGTCCGCGCCACCCATCGTCGGCTGGCTCGGCACCATGCGTGCATAATGCTGTCCTTCGCTGAACTGCCAGTTTTGCGGCGCGGCAGTCGTGTCCGCCTGGGCCAGCAATATGGGTTGCTCATCCTCTTCGGGCTCGGCGGCGGATTCCTCGACGACGACTTGTGCTTCGTCGCTCTCGGCATCGGTTTCGCTCGCTGCCTCGGTCTGCTCTTCGACGGCCTCCCCGGCGATGGCCGGCTCGGCGTCGACGACCGCCTCTGTTTGTTGCTCGCTGCCAAAGCCGAGGTATACCGCGACTCCGACAATCAACAGCAGGGCCAGCGCCCCGATAACCAATAAATTTTTCATTGCAGTACTACCGTCTTTAGACTTATCACTATCGTAGTCCCTGAACGTATGAAGCCAGCGCAACGATCTCATCCTCACTGAGTTTCGCCGCGATGTCGCGCATGATGCGTGTCTTGCCGTCCGACTCACGCGCGCCCGACGCATAGTCGCGAAGTTGCTTCGCCGCGTACGGCGCATGCTGACCCTTCAGCGCCGGGTATTTCGCTGCCGGGTTGCCCAGGCCGGTCGGCCCGTGACAGGCGATGCACGCCGCTGTCTGGTTTGAGACATTGCCGCCCCGATAAAGCGCCTCCGCTTTGTCGATCGATGCCGCATCGGCGACGGCCTGCGCGGCATTCGGCAGGCTCTCGAAATACACGGCCAGGTCGACCATGTCCTGCTCGGACAGCAGCATCGCCTGGCTCGTCATGAACGGATCACTGCGCGAGCCGGCCTTGAATGCCTTGAGCTGAGCCAGCAAGTAAGGTGCGCCCTGGCCCGCCAGGTTCGGCCAAAGTGGATTCGCGCTATTGCCCGCTGCTCCGTGGCATGCAGTGCAGGTGATGGATTTCGCCTTGCCGGCATCCGCGGAGCCGTCGACCAGGCTCGTGGCCTGGGCGTTGATGGCAAGTAGCGTCATGCTAACGAGTGCAAAAAGCGAAGAGAGTTTATTTTCCATATTCTGTAACCGTTACTTCTTCGCGGTGGCCGTGGCCATCGCTGTTAATGTCGACGTGTGTATAATCTGGGCCCGCCTGGCCGGGGGACCATGAATTCTGCGGCCCCAAATTATACACAGAATACAGGGGCTATACCGCCATGTCGCAGTACCCGGAAGCCCGTTTTTTGAAGAGCGCCAATGCCACAAAACAATTCGTGCCGGACACCGGCGCCGAGGTTGCCGTGGCAGGCCGCTCGAACGCGGGAAAATCGAGCGCGATCAACGTCATTGTCAACCGGCGGCAGTTCGCGAGAACCAGCAAGTCGCCCGGCAGGACGCAACTCGTCAATTTTTTTGAGCTGCGGGACGAGCAGCGACTCGTCGATCTGCCCGGGTACGGGTTCGCCCGCGTGGCCGCGGCCGTGCGTCGTCATTGGGGGGAGTTACTGGCCGAGTATTTCGAGACTCGGCAGAGTCTCACGGGCCTGATACTGATCGTCGATATTCGTCGCCAGCTGACCGACTTCGACCGCCAGATGATAGCGTTTGCCGAGTCCGTCGATCTGGCCGTGCACATCCTTCTGACCAAGGCCGACAAGCTCAAAAAAGGGCAGGCGGCGCAGGCAGTGCTGGACGTAAAAAAAGAAATTGCTGAGCGGGCAACCGTGCAACAATTTTCGGCGACAAAACGCCAGGGCGAGCAGGAGGCACGCGACGTGCTCGAGCGGTTCCTGCAGGGCGGGGCATAAAAAAACCCCGGAGAAAACTCCGGGGTCAAGAAGAAGCAACAGGCTTGGGGTTACCGTGTTGCACGCCTGTTTAGGGAGGTAAACAGGCGAGTGACTTATGCACTCAGAAGATTAGAGTGTGCCCGGACCACAGAGTTCCCCGCCATGCGTAAATCTATGAATTTATGAGATAAATAGTTTAGACTAAATCTGAAAGGACAATACCAACAAGAGCACCGGGACAACGCCCGGCCAATACTCTTCCCCGTAAGTTCATAGCCCAGGAGAGCGCCGCTATGTCGCGCACATTTGCCGTATTTTCTGCTGTACTGCTCGTACTGTTCGTGATGCCAGTCAAGGCGAGCGAGTTTGCACTCGAAAAACCCGACGAGGAGCACATCGAATACTCGCCGTT
>DAOWGY010000230.1 GCA_030641695.1 Gammaproteobacteria bacterium | reverse complement strand
CTGGATTGGGTCGATGGGGACAATGCCGACAAGAGCCTCGATATCGCGCTCACCAATGACGGTATCGCCGAAGGACTCGAGCAATTCATCGTACGGCTGACCTCCCCCACCGGCGGCGCGACGATTTCCGCAACAACCGTCGCCAACGTATACATCAGCGATCCCGGTGCGGCTGCCTCGGTTGAATTCGATGTTGCCACGATAGACGTTGTGGAGCTGGAATCCTCCGTGGCTATCGCCGTTATTAAGAGAAGCGACAGCGCCGTTGGTGCCGCATCGGTCGACTATTCGCTCAGCGGCGGTAATGCAACGGCAGGCAGCGATTATCAGGGCGTGACCGATGGCACATTAACCTGGGCGGACGGTGACGCCGATCCGAAATGGATCGAGTTTTCCATACTCAGCGACGGAACCGGCGAAATGGCCGAATTCTTCGAACTGACTCTGTCCAATTCAGTCGGCGCAACAATTGGCGGGAAGTCGCTGCTGCGCATCAATATCGTGGATCCCGCTCCTACCGTGCCACCGCCCGGTGGTGGTGGGCTGGGTAGCTCAGGTGGCGGAGGTTCATTCGGCTGGTTGCTGCTCGCCTTACTGATTGGCTCGTTGGAGCGCTTCTTGAAGCGCTCCTACTTGAACGGATGCTGCTTGATAATCGTCTGTTCGCGATCCGGCCCGGTCGAAATGATAGCGACCGGAACGCCGGCTAGTGCCTCGATGCGCTGCAGGTAATCGCGTGCATTCGACGGCAAGTCCGCAAAATCGGTGATTCCCACGGTCGACGCTTGCCAACCGGGCAGCTCTTCGTAGACGGGCTTGCATTCCGCGAAGCGATCTACGAGGACCGGCAGGCCGGCGATCGCTTCACCATCGATCTCGTAACCCACACAGATTTGAATGGCCTCGAGCCCATCGAGGACGTCCAGCTTGGTGACACACAAGCCGGATACGCTGCTGTTGGTAATCGAGCGCCTGAGTGCAACCGCATCGAACCAGCCGCAGCGTCGCGGCCGCCCGGTCGTCGCGCCGAATTCGTCGCCGACTTTAGCCAGGTGCGCACCGAAATCGTCGAACAACTCGGTAGGAAATGGACCGGCACCGACACGCGTCGTATAGGCCTTGACGATACCGAGCACGTAGTCGAGATTGCGAGGGCCGATACCGGTGCCGGTGCTCGCGGCCGCAGCAACGGTATTTGACGAAGTCACGAACGGGTATGTGCCGTGGTCGATGTCGAGGAACGTTCCCTGCGCTCCCTCGAACAGGACGCTCTCACCACTGTCGGACAGGTCCTTTAGAATCTGCGTGACGTCGGCCGTAAGCGGCGCGATCACCTCTGCTGCCTGCAGTGCCTCGTCGAGCGTCTTCGCAAAATCGACAGGCTCCGCACGAAAATAGTTTTTCAAAAGGAAGTTGTGGTAATCGAGTACTTCGCCGAGCTTCGACGCAAATCTCTCTCGCACGAACAGATCGGATACGCGAAGTGCACGACGAGCCGCCTTGTCTTCATAAGCCGGGCCGATACCGCGGCCTGTCGTGCCGATCGCGCTGGAACCGCGCGCTTTCTCGCGCGCGAGATCGAGCGCGACGTGCGACGGCAGAATCAAAGGGCAACCGGGGCTGACCTTGAGTCGTTCGAAAACGGGCACACCGTTCGCCACCAGTGCGTTCGCTTCCTGAATCAGCGCATCGAGCGACAACACGACGCCATTGCCGATCAGGCAGCTGACGCGGTCGCGGAGAATGCCGGACGGAATCAGGTGCAGGACAGTTTTCTCACCGCCTATGACCAGTGTATGTCCGGCATTGTGGCCGCCCTGGAAGCGCACCACCGCCGCCGCACGGTCGGTGAGAAGATCGACTATTTTACCCTTGCCCTCGTCACCCCACTGGGTGCCGACGACGACGACATTCTTGCCCATCGTTATCCCGTGATTCCTGGTCGATTACGTTAGCCGCGAACGATAAAGAGCAGCAGGAGCCCCGCTATCATAATGACGAGGCCGACTGTGCGCAGGTGATTGTCACTTAGCTGCGCCATCTGCGCCACTATTTGCCGGTACTTGGCCGGACCCACGAAAGGCACCATGCCTTCAATGATCAGCACGAGCGCCAATGCCGTCAGGATCTCCGTCCAGAACATGCTTCCGGACTTACTGCCCGCCCGACTGGTTCAGATAGCGGAAAAACTCGTTGTTGGGATCCAGCACCAGCAAATCGTTCGACTTGCCCATCGAATTCTTGTACGCGTTGATGCTGCGGTAAAACGCATAGAACTCCGGGTCCTTGTTGTATGCATTGGCGTAGATTTCCGCCGCCCGCGCATCGCCCCTGCCGCGAGTCATTTCACTCTCACGATTGGCGTCAGCCAGTATTACGGTAACCGTGCGATCGGCCTCCGCGCGAATGCGCGTCTCCGTGGCGCGACCTTCTGCTCGTAACTCTGTCGCTATGCGCTTGCGTTCCGCAGACATCTGATCGTAAACGGCATTCTTGACCTCATCCATCAATTCGACCTGCTTGACGCGAAAGTCGATCAGCTCGACGCCCAGGTCCTCGGCTGTCGTGGTCGCCGTCACCAGCATGTCGCGCATGAGTTCCGCACGCTCGGCCGAGATCGCCTGTGCAACCGATCGTTTACCGAACTCCGTGACAACCGCGTTTTTGATGATCTCCGAGAGTCGATCGTCCGCGAACGTCAGACTGCCGCCAGTCGATGTATAAAAACGCACGGCATCGACGATGCGCCACTTGACGAAAAAGTCGACCTTCAGCGCCTTCTTCTCTGCCGTGAACACGCGGTCGGGGCTATCCTCGATGGTGAGGATGCGCCGTGGGAATATGCGAACGTTCTGCATCACCGGAATTTTGACGTGCAGACCCGGCTCGTAATTGGCCTCGACGACCCTACCAAGCTGCAGCTTGATCGCGAGATCGCGCTCATTGACCGTGAACAGTGACAGGCCGAGCGCGATTGCGATCAGGCCCAGGATGACGAATGCGCGAAAAACACCGTTAGTCATTGTCTCGTCCTCCGCTCACGCTCTTGCGCATCGGCTCGTTGTTCCGTTGTCTTGAACCCCAGGTCGGCCGCATTGCTCATATCTTGCGCTCCGGATTTGCGTGATGATCCCTCAATGAGCTTGTCGATCGGCAGGTACAGCAAGTTGCCACTGCTTTGCGAATCCAGCAGTACCTTGTTGCTGTTGCCATAAACTTCCTCGAGAGCATCGATGTACAGGCGATCGCGTGTCACGCGCGGCGCTTTCTGATACTCCGCCAGCAAAGCCTCGAATCGTGAAGCTTCGCCTTCTGCGTCGCGTGTGACCCTGTCGTGATAAGCGCCTGCGTCCTCGAGAATGCGGGCGGAATCACCTTTTGCCCGCGGGATGATGTCATTGGCGTATTTCTCGGCTTCCAGCCGGTAGCGATCGCTGTCATTGGTTGCCTTTTGCGTATCGTTAACGGCCGCCTGCACCGCTTGTGGATAATCCAGATTGATGATTGATACCGACGTCACCGTAATCCCGGCCTTGTATTGATCCAGTGTCGATTGCAGTGTCACGAGCGTGCGCCGCGCAATCTGGTCACGCTCACCGGTCACCAGCTTCTCGAGCGTGCTGGTGCCGACAACCTCGCGCAATGCGCTTTCGGTGACGTCCTGTACCGTCGATTCCGGATCGACGACCTCGAAACTGAACTTGACCGGGTCCGTGCGCCGGTACTGCACCACCATTTGAATGAATACGTACTGCTGGTCCGATGTCAGGATCTCGGTACGAAACGGGTAATTCTGCACCGCATTGGTGTTGACGATATCGACGGTCTCGATAGGGAATGGCAGATGCCAGTGAATGCCGGGCATCGTCGTCACTGTGTAGGCGCCAAAGCGCTGCACGACACCGCGCTCGGCCTCGTCGATGCGGTAGATGCCGGTCGCAGCCCAGGCCAGCACCAGCAGCACGACGAGAATGTATCCGCCGGCGCCCCCGGGGCCGCGATCACCGCCGCCGAGCAAGCCGCCAAGGCGACGTTGCCAATGCTGTACGATCCGATCCAGATCGTTGGGTTCATTGTCATCCCGTTTCCAGGGATCCTTGCCGTTTCCGGGTTCGTTCCAGGCCATAGTATTTACAACTTGTCTATTTGCTATTTGAGGGTTGCCGCTGTTGCCGGATTGCTGACCGGCAGCGGTTCGAGAAGTTCCGGGGCGAGGTCTTCGCGTTTCATGAAACGCTTCAAATCCCGCTCCGGCATTTTTAGTTCCAGTGTCCAGCCTCCGTCATCGCAGGACTCCTCACTGAGGACCGCGCCAAGTTCGAAGAGCTTTGCACGCTGCCGACCTTGCGATGGCAGCAGATGAATAACGCGATGCACAGTCTTGCGTTGCAGCCTCTCGCTGATCGCCTGCAACAGCATCGGGATTCCTTCGCCGGTCGCTGCCGATAGCCAGACTGCACGTCCCTCGCCACTGCGATTGCTCGTGACGCGCGGTTTGCGGTCGAGCTTATCGATCTTATTGTACACCCGTATCTGCGGCACACGGTCAGCTTCCAGTTGCTTCAGTACCGCGTTTACCTGCCGGACGCGTTGCCAGCGATTCGGGTCGCTCGCGTCGATCAGGTGCAGGATGAGGTCCGCTTCGCGTGCCTCCTGCAAAGTCGAACGAAACGCTGCGATCAACTCGTGTGGCAGGTCGCGGACAAAACCCACGGTGTCGGCCAGCACGATGGTGGCGCCATCAGGAAGCTCCAGGCGCCGTACGGTCGGATCCAGCGTCGCGAATAACTGGTCCTCCACGTACACTCCGGCATCCGTCAGCGCGTTAAAAAGAGTCGACTTGCCGGCGTTCGTATAACCGACCAAAGCGACAGTGGGTACCTCGGCGCGTACGCGATTCTGCCGGTTCATCGTGCGACGTGCGTCGACATGCTCCAGCCGCTCGCGCAACAGGCGAATTCGCTGTCCGACGAGCCGCCGGTCGGTTTCGAGCTGGGTTTCACCGGGACCCCGCAGGCCGATACCGCCTTTTTGCCGCTCGAGGTGAGTCCAGCCTCGCACCAGCCGCGTTGAAATATGCCTGAGCTGCGCCAGCTCGACCTGCAACTTGCCTTCGAAACTGCGCGCACGTTGCGCGAAAATATCGAGTATCAGACCGGCTCGATCGAGCACGCGGCACTCGAGTTCGCGCTCGAGATTGCGCTCCTGACTGGGCGACAGTGGCGCTCCGGAAATGACCAGTTCCGCCTCGTTCCGTTCCACACTGGCACGCAATTCCTCGACCTTGCCCTTTCCGATGAAAAACCGCGGGTCGGGTTTCTTACGCGCGCTTTCGATTTCATCGACGACAATCGCGCCGGCCGAACACGCGAGATCGACGAACTCCTGACGTTCGGAGTCGTCAGGTACGCCGTCGGGGCCCGCGTGGACGAGAATTGCACGTTCGCCGCTTTGTGGTCGTTCAAACAAGGACGCCCTCCTGCATCGAGGGTCGCGCTACGAAATTATTCGTTGCCGTCTCCTGCGTCGTCCGGCAATGGCAGACGCACGTTGCGTGACGGCACCACTGTCGATATCGCATGTTTGTAAACCATTTGATTGACACTGTTCTTCAAGAGCACGACGAACTGGTCGAAAGAGTCGACCTGTCCCTGCAGCTTGATACCGTTCACCAGGTATATGGAAACCGGAACTTTTTCCTTGCGCAATATATTCAGGAAGGGGTCTTGCAATGTCTGCCCTTTAGCCATATCGGGGTCTCCTTATTGTTGATTGTTGTTTGAACCCGCGTGCCGGTGGCGCCGGTTGCCCTTGTGCGAAGTTCGGCCTAAGCGAAGTTCGGCCTAAGCGTCGAAAAATTCTATCACAGGCCGGCCCGAAGCTAGCCAATAATCAACTCAATTGTGATGCCAGATACGCCGATATTGCGTCAATTGCCAGCGAATCAAGAGAATCGAAGCATTTTAGCGACGACTCCGACCTCAGCCAGGTGATCTGGCGCTTGGCGAGCTGCCGCGTTGCGGCCAGCGCTTGCGCCGTGGCGTCCCCGAGCGAGGACTCGTCCGCGAGGTATGCCCAGAATTGACGATAGCCGACCGAGCGCATGGAAGGGCTTTCGCGCCGCAGCCCCGGGCGTTGCATCAGGCGGCGCATTTCATCGAGAAATCCGTTCTCCAGCATGTGCTCCAGGCGCCTGCCGATGCGTTCATGGAGCACCGAGCGCGGCTCGATGCGCAACGCCATTTTCGTGAACTGAACGCCGTCGCCCTGCGCCTCGATAGCGGCGGCGTCCTGCCATTCCGTTAGCGGCCGGCCACTCACCTGGTACACCTCGAGTGCACGTTGTATGCGCTGGCTGTCATTCGGATTGATGCGAGCGGCTGCCGCCGGGTCTACCTCACGAAGTTTTGCATGTACCGCCGGCCAGCCGAGTTCTGCTGCCTGCGCGTCGATCGAGGCGCGAATCTCGTCGTCGGCGGACGGCAGTTCGGCGATGCCTTGCGTCAATGCGCGGAAGTACATCATCGTGCCACCTACCAGCAAGGGCGTCCGCCCGGCGGCGAGGATGGACCGCATTTCGGCACGTGCGTCACGCACAAAGTCCCCGGCTGAGTAGCTTTCCTCGGGATCGCGGATATCGATAAGGCGATGGGGTGTGCGCCGCAGGGTTTCGGTATCCGGCTTCGCTGTGCCGATATCCATGCCGCGATACACGAGCGCCGAGTCGACACTGATGACGTCCAGAGGAAATCGCTTGCACAGGCTGATGGCGATATCCGTCTTGCCGGACGCCGTCGGCCCCATCAGGCAGATGGCTCTATTGCTCACTGTCCGCGCGGTCATTGTCCACGTTGAAACAGTCGATCGAGTTCGGCCATCGAGATCGCAGTCCAGGTCGGCCGGCCGTGATTGCATTGATCGGCTCGTTCCGTGGACTCCATTTCGCGCAGCAAAGCGTTCATTTCATCCAGAGACAACAGGCGATTGGCACGAATCGAGTGATGGCACGCCATCGTCGCCAGGTAGTTGTGACTCACATCCTCGACGCGATTGCTCTGCCCGGACTGAGCCAGGTCTGCGAGCAGGTCGCGCAGCAACGACTCGACATCCGTGCCTTTGAGCAACGCCGGCACCTCGCGCACGACCAGGCTAGTGGGTCCGGCGCGATCGATAACCAGCCCGATCTGCTCCAGCCCGGCCGTCGAATGCTCAACGAGATCCGCCTCGCTTTCCGCCACGGCGACCGATACCGGCACGAGTAGCGGCTGTCGCACCAGCGCCTTGTCGTCGAAACTCCGTTTGAGTTTCTCGTAGGTGATTCGCTCGTGCGCCGCGTGCATGTCGACGATGATGAGCCCGTCACGGTTTTCCGCAAGAATGTAGACGCCGGAAAGTTGCGCGAGCGCAAATCCGAGGGGTGGTATGTCGCCCGGCTCGGTATCCATGCGCAGAGCGGTCGCCGCACCGGACAAGACATCGTAACCGGAGAGAGCCTCGCGGACCGCGGCCGGCCCGGCATGACCCGATGTCGGTAACGGCATGGAGCGCTGCCCTGAACTTGCGTGACTGACGATGGATGCCGGAGCGGCTGCATGCCCCCCCGGCCTGGTCTCGCCAAGCGCTGTTTCGATCGCCTGCGACACAACGCCGTGCACACGGCGCCCATCGCGGAATCGAACCTCGTGCTTGGCCGGGTGCGCGTTCGCATCGACGGCTGTCGGGTCCATGGTCAGATTGAGGACATAGGCCGGAAAGCGGCCATGGAACAGCACGTCGCGATACGCATGCCGTGCGGCGTGACTGAGCGTCTTGTCATTGATACTGCGGCCGTTGACGAACCAGTACTGCTGGTCGGGCTGGCTACGATTGTACGTGGGCAGTCCGATCCAGCCGGACAACGCGATGCCCTCCGTCTCATGCTCGAGGTACAGCGCCTGCTCCGCAAGCGCGTCTCCGCAAATTTTCGCGATGCGGCGCAAGCGCTGCTCTGCGGTGCCCGCGGCTGGCAGCTGCAGTACCGCGCGTCGGTTGTGTGTCAAGGTAAAAGCGACATCCGGACGCGACAGTGCCAGGCGGCGCAGCCATTTCTCGATATGACCGAATTCGGTGCGCTCGGTGCGCAGGAATCGCCGTCGTGCCGGCGTATTGTAGAACAGGTCGTGCACCTCGACCGTCGTGCCTTGCGGGTGTGCGGCCGGCCGCGGCGATGTAATCTCGCCACCATCGGCCTCCACCTGCCACGCCGAGTCGGTCCCGGCTGCACGCGATACGAGGACGAGTCGTGCGACGGATGCAATGCTCGGCAACGCCTCACCGCGGAAACCGAGTGATACCACCGCTTCGAGGTCTTCGAGACTGTTGATCTTGCTGGTGGCGTGCCTGGCAAGCGCCAGGGCCAGCTCAGCCTTGTCGATACCACTACCGTCGTCACGCACGCGGATCAACTTGCCGCCACCTGCGAGGATATCGAGGTGTATGTCACCGGCGCCCGCATCGAGACTGTTCTCGACGAGCTCCTTGACCACCGATGCCGGCCGCTCGACGACTTCACCGGCGGCGATCTGGTTGATCAGGTGACCTGGTAGTTGCTGAATGGGCATTCTGAATGACGGGGTGCGGAAAAGCCGTCATTTTTTCAAATTGGCGCTGAAATGTCTCGAAAAATTCAGCTGCCGGCGTAAATCGGGATGCTGAGCGTCTGGCCGATGCGAATACTGTCGGTAGAGAGCTTGTTTGCCGCACGAATAGCCGCCGCGCTGACGTTGTAGCGCTCGGCGATCTCCGAGAGCGTATCGCCACGAGCGATGACATGCCGAACCTGTTTCACGGGCGTTCTGCGCATTTCCATCGCAATGCGCGTATCCGGTGGCGGATTGTTATAGAAGTAAGTGCGCACTCCGGCCAGGATGGCGTTAGCGAGTCGCCCCTGGTGGCGTTTGTCGCGGAGCCTCTTTTCCTCGGTCGGGTTCGAGATGTATGCGGTCTCCACCAGTATCGACGGCATGTCCGGCGATTTCAGGACCAGGAATCCCGCCTGTTGCACCTTGCGGCGGTGCACCTTGCCAATGCGCGCGAGTTCGCCGATCACTTTGGAGCCAACCTCGAGACTCGCACTCAACGCCGCGTTTTGCGACAGATCGAGCAACACGGACGCGAGTACTTCGTCCTTGTCAGCCAACGTGACGCCACCGATACTTAGAAAGGCGTTTTCGCGCTCGGCCAGCTGCCGTGCAGCTTCGTCGCTCGCGCCTTTGAGGGACAACGCATACACCGACGCACCATAGGCCCGGCGATCGTCAACCGCGTCGGCGTGGATCGATATGAAGAGATCTGCCTTGTTACGGCGCGCAATATCCATGCGTTTGCGATGGCCGACGTAGTAATCGCCGTTTCTCACCAATACCGCTTTCATGCCAGCTTCGGCATTGATGCGTGCCGCCAGCGTCCGCGCAATCTGCAATGCGACGTCTTTCTCCCGGGTACGTCCCTTGCCGACAGCACCGGGGTCGTGACCACCGTGACCGGGATCGATCGCAATAACGACGTCACGTCCGGGTTGATAGCCCTCGGACGCCCGCTTGACCGTGTGCAGATTGCCGGAGCGTTGCAGATCGATGACCAGCCGATCGCCATACTGACTGTTCGGACCCGCCGTAAAACTCCGCGAGCGCACGACCTCGTTGAGATCGAGCACGACGCGCAGCTGACCGTTGGCTCGAACGGCGCTGCGGATAGCGCGCACAGAGCCGACGCCTTGCGGCATCGATGTCAGCGATTTCGACAAACGCCCGGCCTTCAGATCCACGACGAGACGGTCCGGGCCACGGAGCGTGAAGATGGTGTGTTGGGACGACCTGCTGAGATCCAATACGACGCGGGTCTTGCCGTTCTCGGCCCAGATACGAATATTCTCGACGGTCGTCGCAGCCTGCGCTGCCGAGCAGAACAGGATCAGTAATGCGCAAAATATCGGGCGCGAAACTCGCATCGCGTAACAGCCACCCAAGCCAGAGGATTATGTCGGGTCAGTATACGAAAATCGCGCGAAATTCCAAGAATTTTGTGTGCAAAATTATGAAGATATCCGGTTTTATTAATCTACAGGCTGAGTAATCGTGTCGCTAGCCATTGCAGCGGCGATTCGTTGCCCACGGGCACTGAGGCCTTTAACGTCGGCCTGGCGACCCGAATCCCGGTACTCGAGGGACACGACGACGTCGGCGCCGGCTGCAATCGACGGCGCACGATCCGGCCATTCGACAATGCGAAATCCCTCGTCGAGCTCCGTCCAGCCCAGGTACCTCAGCTCATCTTCACTGGCAACTCTATATAAATCAACATGATAAATCGTTCCGATTGGCAATTCGTAGGGCTCGACGAGCGTGTACGTAGGACTGGGCACTATCCCCGCATGGCCGAGCGCCCGAATCAGCGCACGCGCAAAGGTGGACTTGCCGGTACCGAGCTCGCCTTGCAGCAGCAGGGTCAGGCCCGCCACCGTTTCAGGCAGTGCTGCTGCAAATCGCCCTGCAAGCGCTTCTGTCGCTGCCTCGTCCGCCAGAAACTCGGTCATGGATTGACGACACCTCGCAGCTCGGCCATCAGGTCGGATGCCATCAGACCGCGTTCCCCGGCCGCCGCAGCACGATCACCGGCCTGGGCGTGCACAGCAACTCCAACGGCCGCAGCCTCTTCGGCGGCGAGGCCTTGCGCCAGCAGCGCGGCGATGATGCCGGTCAACACGTCACCCATGCCGGGCGCCGCCATGCCCGGATTGCCGGCCGTGCAGAGCCAGGGCACACCGCGCGCCGACGCCACCAGCGAATTCGCGCCCTTGAGGACAGCGATACCGCCGTAACGCTCCTGCAGGGCATCGAGCGCAGCGCGCCGGTCAGCCTGCACCTGTGTTGCCGACGATCCGAGCAGTCGCCCGGCCTCGCCCGGATGTGGCGTGATAATGCGATGCTCGGCTCTCGACGGCGCTGCTGCGAGCAAATTCAGCGCGTCGGCATCCCACACGCACGGCAGCTCCTGTGCGGCGACGACGGCAAACAGCTCACGTGCCCAATCGGACTGCCCGAGTCCCGGCCCGAAGGCAATAACATCCGCTTTTTCAATACGTTGCGACAGCTCGCTGGCATCTGCTATGCCAACGCACATGAGCTCGGGGCGCGACCCGACCAACGTTCCCGCATGCGACGGGTCTGTCGCGATAGTCACCAGACCCGCGCCGGTTCGCAGGGCCGCCTCGCCCGCAAGCCTCACGGCGCCAGCCATGCCGGTGCCTCCGCCGACAACCAGCACATGCCCGAAACTGCCTTTGTGGGCCGTACGTTTGCGCCGCGGCAGGCAACACCGCAGCATGGAGTCGTCTATGCGACGGTACATGGCCTTGCCGGGCGGGCGGCAACGGTCAGGCACTTCGAGCCCGTCAAACAGGATCTCGCCACTGCGCTCGGCCCCGCCTGCTGCAAAAAGGCCTGCTTTCAGGCCAACGAAGGTCACTGTGAGGTCGGCACGCACGGCAGAACCCAGGACCCGCCCGGAGTCGCCGTGAACGCCGCTTGGGATATCCAGCGCCAGAACCGGCGCCGGATGATGGTTAATGGCGGAGACCGCAGCCGCAAAGTCGCCAGCGAGGTCGCGTTCCAGACCGCTGCCTAGCAAGCCGTCCACGAGCAGGTCCGCTTCTGCGTCCAGCTCCCCGCTCCATGGCATGACGACGCCTCCTTCTGCTACGAAATCGGCGTACGCGGTCGCCGCGTCACCCTTGAGACCATCGGGATCGACGACCGTAAGCACCGACACGACGATACCGTCCTGGGCTGCAAGCCTCGCGACCACGTAGCCGTCACCTGCATTGTTACCGGCGCCGCAGAGGACCTGCCAACGCGATGCTTCGGGGAAACGGGAACGTGCGGCACGCACGGCGGCAGTCCCGGCACGCGTCATCAACGTATAGCCGGGTATGCCCTCGTCCTCGATCGCGGCACGATCAATGTCGCGAACGCCGGCGATCGAATAAATCTCTGCGGGTAAGCTGCTCATCGCCGCGATTATACTGTCACCGGGCCGGGATCAGACAGTGACGACGAATTCTCAGGAAAACCATGACGACGCCGCGGCGCTGAAAACTGATATTCAGCGCTGGGGTCACGAACTCGGCTTTCAGCGAATCGGGATCAGCGATATCGATCTCGAACAAGCTGAACAGCGGCTCGACGAATGGCTGAGTGATGGGCATCACGGCACGATGCACTACATGCATCGTTATGGCACCAAGCGCAGCCGTCCGCAAGAACTCGTGCCCGGTACGTTGCGCGTCATATCGGCACGCATGGATTACCTTCCGCAGGCACAGGAAGACGCCCTGCCCTTGCTGGATCACGACTCAAGGGCTTATGTGTCGCGGTACGCGCTCGGTCGCGACTATCACAAGGTATTGCGTACCCGCTTGCGCGCGCTTGCACGTCGTATCGAGGAGCGTGTCGAAAATTTCGGCTATCGAGTATTCGTCGACAGCGCGCCCGTACTCGAAAAAGCGATTGCAGAGAAAGCCGGCCTCGGCTGGGTCGGCAAGCACACCAACCTGATTGACCGCGATAGCGGCTCGTGGTTTTTCCTCGGCGAGTTGTACACGGATCTGCCGCTGCCGGTCGACGAGCCGGAAGTCTCGCATTGCGGTACCTGTCGCGCCTGTATCGACGTTTGCCCGACTGACGCTATCGTCGGACCGTACAAGCTCAACGCGCGTCGCTGCATTTCCTACCTGACGATCGAATTGAAAGAATCGATCCCGGTCGAGTTTCGCGAAGCGATCGGCAATCGAATCTACGGCTGTGACGACTGCCAGTTATTCTGCCCATGGAATAAGTTCGCAAAACCGACGGCCGAAGGCGATTTCGCGCCTCGTCACAAGCTGGAATCGGCGCAACTGACTGAATTATTCTCGTGGAGTGAATCGACCTGGCTCAGCAATACCGAAGGCAGCGCGATTCGACGCATCGGCTACGAACGCTGGTTGCGCAACGTCGCGGTTGCGCTCGGCAATGCGAAAACCACACCGCAGGTTGTCGCTGCATTGAACGAACGCCGCGATTCAGACTCGAAAATTGTAGCTGAGCACGTCTTGTGGGCGCTTGCCCGACATGAATAACAGCAATAACAAACGGGGGAAAGGTATGTTCGAGGCGCCTAAGTCCGAATATCTCGTGCCGTTCGATGGCACATTCCGGATCGCCGCGGCCAGCACCATCGCCGTGACCGATCGCAATCGCCACAAAGGCCAGCATCGCAGGTCGGCGACGCAGGCACTGAACAAGTTGCAGCGAGTACTGGCCGCAGGTGACCGTCATGCCGTGCTGCTCGTATTCCAGGCAATGGATGCCGCCGGCAAGGACAGCACGATCCGGGCCGTCATGCAGGGTGTGGACCCGTCCGGTTGCCAGGTTTTCAGTTTCAAAAAGCCGTCGAGCCTGGAACGCGACCACGACTTCCTTTGGCGCACGACTCGCTGCCTGCCTGAGCGCGGTCGCAT
>DAOWGY010000232.1 GCA_030641695.1 Gammaproteobacteria bacterium | reverse complement strand
TAACCAGTCATGGAACAACGACAACTCGAAATCAAGCAGTTCCGCATCGTAGGAAGGTAACGCCGACTGATAAGCGGCACCACGTGATTGCATGACAGCGAGAGCCTGCAGCGCGTCGTCGTAGAGTCGAGCAGAGATCGAAGCATCTTCTTCGAGTTTTGCGAGGTACTGAACACTGCCCAGGTCGGTCAGCAACAGAAATCCCTGCTCGAGGTCCGCCTCGACGATCCGCGGCGCATTGAGTCGCATCGCCTCGAGGTAACCGGCAACGCGTATGAACGGAACGCAGTCCTCCCGCTCAGGGGGTGCGTCCATCGCGATGAAACTTTGTGCCCCTTTTTGCAATCGAAAGTAACGACGGAAACTGGCATCGTCGGAGGCCGGCGTGAGATCGGCCCCGGCAACGACGTCAATGCCGTCCACCCAGCGCTTTAGCGCGGTGAGACGGAGGTCCGCCCGAAGCGTGGAATCGTTGATCGGTAGTCTCCGTAACGCGTTGAAGCGCCTGAAAAACTGTGCGAAAGTAACAAACAAGGTAACAAATAAGAATGCCTGTTAACATCCCGGTGTCACGGGTTCCCGTTAAGCACTCAGTCCGGCCAATAACTTGTCCTTGAAACACCTGATCACAGCGATCTGCCTGTTCGGTTTGCACGCAGCCCAAGCCGAGGAGCCGCTCGCCTGTGAGAATACGCTCGGCACAAGACTGGCCGACGATGCACCTGCCACCATCCTGCTCGACAACCCCGATGCCATTCAGCTCGAAGCCGGTCGCGTGGAAGCACAACTCGGCGACAATCCGACGGCTTCATTGACGGCCGGCATTGTCTTGCGGCGCGGTGACAAACTCGCTGGCGCCGACAGCGCAATTTACGATCCCGAGTCGCGAGCGTTGTATCTCGTTGGTGATGTTCGCTACGAGGACCCGGGCACGCAGATTCTGAGCGACAGCGCCGAGTTTGAATACGATTCGGGACGCATAGGCTTTTCGGGCGCGGAGTTCTCTCTCGGCAACAATGCTCGCGGCGCCGCGGCGCGACTGCAGATCGACCAGAATGGCTTGCTGCAGCTCAACGAGGTCAGTTACACAACCTGTCCGCCCGGTTCCAATG
Organism: Gammaproteobacteria bacterium; assembly: GCA_030641695.1. Classification (GTDB taxonomy): domain Bacteria; phylum Pseudomonadota; class Gammaproteobacteria; order Steroidobacterales; family Woeseiaceae; genus UBA1847. The sequence goes on along the minus strand of DAOWGY010000232.1, from coordinate 2,359 downwards.
ACTGGATAGTAGAGGCGTCCGACATCGATCTCGATACGCAGAGCGGCGTCGGCACGGCGCGCGGGATGAAATTGCGGTTTCAGGGCATTCCGGTGTTGTGGGCGCCGTACCTTTCGTTTCCGATCAGTGATGCACGCAAATCCGGTGTGCTCGTGCCGGAAATCGGCAGCACCAGTCGCAGTGGTAACGAAATCCGCGTGCCCTGGTACTGGAACATAGCGCCCAACTACGACGCAACGATCACGCCCCGCTTGTTGACCGACCGCGGTGTGCAGCTACAGACCCAGTTCCGCTATCTCACTGAAATCCACAGTGGCACCATCGACGCCGAGTACCTGAACGATGACAGCCTCGTCAACGATTCAAGAAGCTACATCGGTGTCGATCATCGCAGCCTGTTTCGGAATCGCTGGCGCAACGAAATCGAATTTCGCCGGGTCTCGGATAACCAGTATTTCGAGGATCTCGGTGGCAGCCTGAGCGCATCGACGACCACCCACCTGAATCGTGCGCTGCGTTTCGACCATCACACGGACTCCTTGTCGCTCTTCGGCCAGATTCAGGACTTTCAGACGATCGATGACGCCATCCTGCCGGACGATGAGCCTTATCGGCGCCTGCCGCAATTGCTTGCAACAGGCTTCTGGCCGGACCGCTGGTTGGGCATGGCCTGGCGCCTCGACGGCGAACTGGTAAATTTCGATCGCGACGTCGGTGTCACAGGCTGGCGACTGAACGTCGCACCTGAGGTGCAACTGCCTTTCGAGAGACCCGGCTGGTTCATCACACCGGCCGTCGCAGTTGACTACACGAGTTACGACCTCAGCGATACGCTCCCCGGACAGCGACAAGACCCGGACCGCCTGTTGCCCATCTCGAGTATCGACATGGGACTCGTCCTCGAGCGCCTGATGCGGGGCAACGGTTCACGCCACCTGCAGACTATCGAACCGCGACTTTTGTACGTTCACGTCCCGTTCGAGGATCAAACCGACCTGCCGGTCTTCGACACGATCATGCCAGACCTGAACCTGGTACAGCTGTTTCGCAAGAATCGTTTTCTGGGAATCGACCGCATCGCCGATACTGACCAGTTGAGCGTAGGCGTCACATCGAGAGTCCTCGACATCACCACGGGCAGGGAACTCTTAACGGCAACGATTGGACAGATTCGTTACTTCAGCACCAGTAACGTCACTTTGCCATTGGCACCCGGATTTTCGGATGAGTCGTCAGACTATATCGCCGAGATGCGTTTCCTGCTGCTCGACAACCTGAACTTCGATCTCGGCCACCAGTGGGGCACCGGTGGAAATGGCACCACCCAGTCGCAGGCGCGAATGCAATACCGGCCAGCCTCCAACAAGATCCTCAATCTCGCCTACCGCTTTCGGCGCGACTCCCTCGAGCAGGGTGACGTGTCGTGGTCCTGGCCCCTCACGTCGAAGTGGAATTTCGTCGGCCGGTATAACTACTCCTTCCGCGACAGCGAGCCACTGGAGGAGTTCTACGGGCTCGAGTATGAAAGCTGCTGCTGGGGACTGCGGGTCGTTTCACGCCGCTTTATCTCGACGCGCGACGGAACTCGCGAAACGACGTTCGGTCTGCAACTGGTACTGAAGGGAATGACCAGTGTCGGCACGGCAGCTGACAAAATGCTGGAACGTGGTATTCTTGGCTACTCTGCAGATTCTCGGTAAGAAATAGTGTTTAAAATCAACGGCTTATGTGCGATTGTCGCATTGTCGGTTGCGCCGCTCGTGGCCGCCGAAGAGCTCTCGGAAAGTGGTGAGTTCCTCGACGGCGTCGCTGCGATCGTCAACGAGGGCGTCGTACTGAAGAGCAAGTTGCGCAACGAGCTTAGTCTCATCATCAAGCGGGCGCAGGAGCAGGGATTCCAGTTGCCTCCGGCCGACGTCCTGCAGGAGCAGGTCCTCGAGCGACTCATTCTCACCGAGTTACAGTTGCAGCGTGCAGACCAGATCGGCCTCGTCGTTTCTGACCAGATGTTGAACGAAGCAATCGAACGCATGGCAATGCAGGCGAATGTACCGTTCGATCAGATGCCGGTGGTGCTGGCACAAGACGGTATCGATTACGCCGACTTCCGTCGCGGCATGCGCGATGAAATCACGCTCGAGCAATTACGCCGCATCATGGTTGCTCAGAATATCGAAGTACCCGATCGCGAGATTGATCAGTGAACCACGGACATCCAGGACAACGTGGTCCTCAACTCCACCTGGAACCTGTCGCACATCCTGATCAACCTGCCGGAAGGCGCGACAGCTGCACAAATCGATGAAATTCTGGCGTCCGCGCAGTCCATCTACGAGCAAATCGTGGCCGGCGCAGACTT
>DAOWGY010000199.1 GCA_030641695.1 Gammaproteobacteria bacterium | reverse complement strand
TCTGCACCCGTGGAGCGGCGAGACCAGCCTGAACTACACCGGTCCCGAGCCGCCTTACGAGCATCTCGACGTCGAGCAGTCGTACTCGTGGCTGAAGTCACCACGCTGGAATGGCAACGCCATGGAAGTCGGCCCGCTGGCCCGGGTACTGATGCTGTACGCCAAAGGCCACGAGCCGACGCAAGCGCTGGTCAATCAGACGCTTGCCACGCTGGATGCGCCGGTAGAGGCATTGTTTTCGACACTGGGACGGACCGCAGCACGCACGCTGGAAACGGCGATACTCGCCGATGCCATGCAGGGCTGGCTCGATGCGCTCATTGCGAACATCAAAGCCGGCAACACACGGACCTTCGACGAGACGCTGTGGGAGCCCTCAAGCTGGCCGAAATCCTGCCAGGGCGTCGGTGTCATGGAGGCGCCGCGTGGCGCACTGTCGCACTGGGTCGTCATCGAGAACGGCAAGATCGCCAACTACCAGGCGGTCGTGCCAAGCACCTGGAATGCCGGACCTCGGGATGCCAAAGGGCAGCCCGGCGCTTACGAGGCAGCGCTGGAGGACAGGCACGTGATGTACGATCCGAAGCAACCGCTGGAGATCCTGCGCACGATTCACAGTTTCGACCCGTGTATCGCCTGTGCAGTCCACGTTACGGACCCGAACGGCGAGGAACTCGTACAGGTCAAAGTCAACTAGAGTAGCGAGCGCGACGGTCTAAGCGGCCGTCGCGCTCAGATCCGCCAGGTAGGTCCTGACTCGTTGGCGTATCGCGGAGTATTCCTCTTCCCACCGTTGTAACGCGTTCCTGACTCGCTCATCCGCGATGATGTCTGCATATTGCGATTGCGATAGTGTCTCGCGCCAGCGCAAATTCGTTGTGACCGGTTGCGAAAGCACCAATTCCAGCGCCGTTTTGATGGCTTCTTCCGTTTCGCCCCGCAGGGCCTGCACACCCAGTTTCGTATCCGGGTCTTCGAGCGGGTCGATGCCAAATTCCTGGGCGGCCTGTAGCATATCGTCCAGGCGCTGCAATAGTTCATCCCGCGGTAATGTCGCATACCATGCATCGAAGGCTGCACCCTGTGCGGCGCGGTATTTCGGCGACACAGAATCTGCGTTGATATCGAACAGTCCAGACGCGCGTTGCTCGAGGTACGCCGTGGTTTCCTCGACTGTGCCGTTACCAGCCGCCGTTCTCATCAATTGCTGCACGGCGTCGCTGAACGCGAAGCGGCGATTGCCAACATCATCTTCAATCGCGCGCCGCGCACTGGCAAGACTAGCCGGGATATCCCCGCTGCTGATGGCTCGCCGCAGCTCGATCTGGTAGGCAATCTCGCTGGTAGGGGCGACAGCAAGTACCAGGTTGCGAAAATCATCGCCCTCCTCGATCAGTCCCAGGTCATACAGGAACAAGGCAAGAGCGCCCGGCAACTCATGATCCCGCGGATCGATCTCGAAGGCACGCATCAACTGTCGGACGATGTCGACACCGTCGCCCAACTGTGAGCTCACCTGTGCCAGCTTGCCGTACGCATTCGGCTGGCGCGGTTCCAGTTCGAGTGATCTTGTGAGTGCTGCACGCGCTTCCTGCGGCCTTGCGAGCAACAGGTACAACGAGCCCAGCTCGTAATGAATGCGCGGATTGAACGGGTCCTGCTGCAAGGCCTCAAGCTGGACAAGCAGTGCACGATCGATTTGCTGCACGCTCTGTAGCAGGCGTGCCAGCATGAGTCGAGCCTGGTACAGGCCGGGATTTTCGATGACGAGCGCCTCGAGCTCCTCGATCGCATTGAATATGTCGCGTGGATCACCGGCATTCATGTTGTCGACATAAAGGCGAATAGCGTTGGCAAGCGGGTCTTTCGGGCGAATCGCAAGCACTTGTTTGGTCATTGCCTTGCAATGTGACATGGCCTCGTTGCGATCCATGAGGCCCGTCTCGGACTGGTGCAGGTAATTCACAGCCAGCTCGGACTTGGCATCGAGAAAATCCGGGTCTGTTACGAGCGCACCTTTGAGAAGATCCTCCGAAGCCTGCAGTCCGCCATAGGAGAAAGTCGCCCGCTCACCGCGGGCCTGCAAATAGAGATCGTAGGCATCGGGATTCCCGGTGCCGACACCGGCAATCGCCGTGACCGGGTCGGTGCCGAGCAAAGAAGCGGAAAGGGCGTTGCCGACTTCCTGCGCAATCTCATCCTGGATATCAAAGATGTCGACGAAGTCGCGGTCGAAGCTTGATGACCACACGTGAAAACCGTCCTCGGCACGAATCAGCTGTGCCGTGATGCGGACCCGGTTGCCCGCCAGTTGCACGCTGCCTTCGAGGATATGCGCGACGTTCAACGCTGCTGCAATTTCAAGCGCGGTCTTGTTTTGGCCTTTGAACGCAAAACTGGATGTGCGGGCGGCAACCTGCAGGTCCGGGATCTGCGTCAGCATATGCAGCAGCGTTTCGGTCAGTCCGTCGGAAAAATAGTCGTTGTCCTCGTCGCCAGTCATGTTGACGAACGGCAATACGGCAACAGACTCATTTCTGATTACGGCCGCGGACGTTTGCGACTCGTCAATCGTGGTTCGGGCACCCAACACCGCCACGACGACGATGAGTACGGCTACCGCGGCAATCGCCACGTAATCAAAGGTCCTGCTGCTGCCCCGGGCATCCTTGCTGTCGGCGATCTCAGATTCTCGCTTGATGCCTTCCGGCGTCAGCTCGTAGATCCAGGGCAATACTATGGCCGGCACAAAGCCGAGTGCGAAAACGAGGATGACCATGCGTGATGCCCATGCCGGGGCGCCGAGCTCTGGCAGGAGCGTAGTCAGAACCTCGGTCAACAGCCAGCCGACAACGAGGTAGGCAAAAACCACCCGATATACGTTTCGGCGCCTGAGTTCGCTGACTAATGACATGGTCTTTAGGTTACAACACTATCGCCCTGGATAGATTAGATGCTTCCCGGGGCTCATTCAGTTTGTCTTGGCGGAAAGAAAGGGATTGATTCCTCGCTTCGCTCGTCACCCGTTGACGAGGTGCGTCTTGCCGGTTTGTCGGGGCGCGCTGCGCGCGTCCAAAACGCTTCGCGTTTTGCCGAACAGGGTTCTCATCCGGACTCTCTCTCCGCCAGATACCAAAAAGGCTCCCGTCGAGGAGCCTTTTTGGTATCTGGCGGAGAGAGAGGGATTCGAACCCTCGAAGGGGTATAAGCCCTTACTCCCTTAGCAGGGGAGCGCTTTCGACCACTCAGCCATCTCTCCGATTCGATTTT
>DAOWGY010000260.1 GCA_030641695.1 Gammaproteobacteria bacterium | reverse complement strand
GCCAGCGCTACAGGGATACGCTCGTCGATTACTTTTCCGGCGTGAAAAGTCAGCTCGATCAGGATAGTATTCGGCGCCTCGAACGGAATCCGTTGCGAATTCTCGATAGCAAAAACCCGCAAATGCAGGCAATAGTCGACGCTGCGCCGGTGATGCTGGACTTTCTGGACGCGGAATCGGCAGAGCACTTCGATGAGTTGCGAGCGCTTCTGGATGCGGCAGGCGTCAGTTACACGCTGAATCCGCGCCTCGTCCGGGGACTCGATTACTACAGTCGCACCGTGTTCGAGTGGGTCACGGACGCGCTCGGATCACAAGGCGCCGTCTGCTCCGGCGGGCGTTACGACGGGCTGGTCGAGAAACTCGGCGGGCGGCCGACACCGGCCGTGGGCTGGGCGATGGGAATCGAGCGTCTTGTGGCATTGTTCGAAGCCTGTGGTGGTGAGGCACCGCCAGGTGATGCCGACGTTTACGTTGTGGCAGTCGGCGACGGGACGCTCGAGCACGCCTTCGGGCTGGTTGAAGAACTGCGCGACAAGATCGCCGGAATTCGGGTCGAGCTGAATCTCGGCGGCGGCAGCTTCAAGTCGCAGATGAAGCGTGCGAACAACAGCAATGCGGACTACGCGTTGATACTTGGCGAGCAGGAGCTGGCCGAGGGTCGCGTTGGCATAAAGCCGATGCACACGCGTGAAGAGCAATACAGTGTCGGGCTGAACGAACTGGCGACGGCGCTGGCGGGAAAACTGAGTGAGGCGGCAGCACAGGCTGGCGCGGGCAAGGACTAAAGGCACTACTTGTGGACGAATTACTTTCGGAAAAAGAACAAATTGAGAAAATGCGGGCCTGGTGGTCTGAGTATGGCTACTACGTCATCGGCGGCGTCGTACTCGGCGCGCTCATTCTGTTCGGCTTCAACTATTATCAAACCGCGCAACGCGACGCGCAGATTGCAGCATCTACGCTGTATGACACGCTGACGCTGAACGTGGCCGATGGCGATCTCGAAGCGGCCGAAGCGACCGCGGCAGAAATTGCGACCGGTCACGGGAACACGTCTTACGCCGCGCAGTCGAAGCTTGCAATGGCGCGACTCTACATGGACAAGAACCGTGATCAGGATGCCGTCGACACTTTGCAGGGCTTGCTGACTATGAACGGTTTCGAGAACCTCAAACACGTCGGCCGCGTACGGCTTGCGAAGGTCCTGCTCTACCAGGACAAAGCTGAGGAGGTGGTGACCTTGCTGGAGGGTCATGAGTCCTCGGCATTCGCGGCGCGCTATGCCGATGCACTCGGCGATGCCTATGTGGCGTCAGGGCGCTTTGCCGATGCGCGCGCATCCTACGAGGCTGCGCTGCGGGAAACGATGCCAACGGTCGACCAGGGCCTGGTGCAGTTGAAGTTACTCGATTTGCCGGATGAAGCCACTGCAGCCGAGGAACCGGTGGAGGATAGTGGTGTCGAGCCCGATATGAACGCTGACGACGCTGACGATATGGCCGAGGGAAGCGCCGAGTGACGTCTTTCGCCCGCAATCTGCTGGCATTGTCAGTCTTGGTGGCACTTTCGGCGTGCGGCCTTTTCGGTGATAAGGAAAAGGAGCTCGAGCCGGCCGAACTGATCGACTTCCAGACCAAGGTTTCGATCAAGAAGCTGTGGTCAGCCAAACTCGGCGATGATGCAGAATTCCTGCGTGTTGCGCTACGTCCGGTCGGCGATGGAAATCGCATCTATGCAGCAAGCTTCGACGGCAACGTTCTCGCATTCAATCCGGAGAGCGGCAAGCAGGCCTGGCGCAACAAACTCGATATTGAATTATCGTCCGGACCGGGCGTCGGCGGGGATCTTGTCGTCGTCGTGGCCGTAGACGGTTATGTTATTGCTCTTTCGGCGAGCGACGGTGCCGAGCGCTGGCGCTCGTACATAGGCGGCGAGTCCCTGGCGACGCCGCTGGTACTCGATGAGTTCGTTGTCATTCAAACGGTCGACAATAGCCTGCGTGCCTTGTCCATATTTGACGGTACGGAACGCTGGTCCATGGAACAGTCGACGCCAACTCTGACGATTCGTGGTACCACGTCGCCCGTACAAGTGGGGCAGAATATTGTCTCCGGATTTGACAACGGCCGGCTGATTGCCGTCGAACTGACAAGCGGTGACATTCAGTGGGAGAGCATGTTGTCGCCGCCGACTGGTCGCTCGGATCTCGATCGGCTGGCCGATATCGATGGCGACCTCGCCGTCGTCGGTCAGGATGTTTACGCCTCCGGATACCAGGGTCGCGTCGCGGCACTGGCCTCCGAGTCCGGACAGATTCTCTGGGCGCGCGAGTTGTCGACCTATGAAGGCGTGACGGCAGACTGGAACAACATTTATGCGACGCTGGACAATGGCGAACTGGTCGCATTGAATCGGCGAACCGGGGCCGAGATCTGGCGGCAAAATGCATTGCTGCGCCGCGAGCCGACCGTGCCTGTGTCCTTCAGAACTACGGTCGTCGTTGGTGATCTGGACGGCTATTTGCATTTCTTCAATAACGTCGATGGCGAACCTGTGGCACGGGTGCGTGCCGGCAAACATGCCATCGTCGGCACTCCAATCGTGGTTGCCGACAGGCTGTACGTGCAATCCGACGATGGCAAAGTGTCCGCCTGGATTGTTCAGGAGCCCAGGCAGGACAAGCGCCGCGCACCCGATACGGCCAACGAGGAGGCCTGACACTTCGTCGTGTCGGTGTTGTCCGATGCTCCCCGTCATCGCCCTGATCGGTCGACCTAACGTCGGCAAATCGACGCTTTTCAATCGCCTGACACGTTCCCGCGACGCCCTCGTTGCCGACTACCCGGGCCTGACGCGCGATCGCAAGTACGGCTTCGGCAAGCTTGGTGCCATTCCCTATCTCGTCATCGATACTGGCGGTGTCGCAGGCGGCGAGAGTGGTATCGACGAGCGCACGGTCGAGCAAACGGTGCGTGCTCTCGGCGAAGCGGACGTTGCTATCGTCATGGTTGACGGTCGCGAGGGGTTGACGGCGGCGGATGAACACGTCGCCGACCTGGCGCGCAGGCACGCCGGGCACGTCTGGCTGGCCGTCAACAAGTCCGAAGGCCTGGATGCAGATATCGCGGCCAGCGAGTTTCACAGTCTCGGTATTGGCGAACCGCACGCGGTGTCTTCAGCGCATGGCGATCGCATCGCCGCGCTGATGGACGCGATACTGGCAGACTACGATGTCGACGAGGAAGAGCGGGATACGAGCGATGACGATGACGATGAGTTGCGCATCGCGGTCATCGGTCGCCCCAACGTCGGCAAGTCAACGCTCATCAATCGTCTGCTCGGTGAGGACCGGCTCGTGGTCTTCGACCAGCCTGGTACGACCCGCGATAGCGTTGCCGTTCCGTTCGTGCGCAATGATCGTAATTACGTGCTGATCGACACGGCAGGAATTCGGCGCCGTGCCAGGGTGCATGAAACCATCGAGAAGTTCAGCGTCATCAAGGCGCTGCAGGCGATCGAGCGGGCACAGGTTGTCATTGCCGTGCTCGATGCGCACGAGGGTATTACCGAGCAGGACGTCAGCCTGTTGGGACTGGTACTGGAGCGAGGTCGTGCGCTGGTCGTCGTCACCAACAAGTGGGACGGACTTACGGCGAGTGAGCGCAAGCACGTGCGGGACGAACTCGAGCGACGCTTGCCGTTTTTGGATTTCGCCGAGCGCATCACGATCTCGGCGCTACACGGCACGGCCGTGGGCGACCTGCTGCCTGCCGTCGAGCGTGCGTACAAGGCAGCAACACGAGACCTGTCGACCACGGAGCTCACGCGGGAACTCGAGAGCGCCGTGACCGCCCATCCGCCGCCACTCGTGCGAAGCAGACGTATCCGTCTGCGCTATGCACACCAGGGCGGCCGTAACCCGCCCGTAATTGTGATTCATGGTAACCAGACCGAGCGCGTGCCGGAGTCGTATCGCCGCTATCTGATCAATCGATTCCGCAAAGTGTTTAAACTGCGCGGTACGCCGGTTCGTTTATCATTCAGGACGGGCGACAATCCCTATAAGGGCCGGCGGAACAAGCTGACGCCAAGACAGACACGGCGTCGCAAGCGGCTCATGAAACACGCGAAGAAATAGGTCGTTCAGGGGATTTCGGTAACGAGAGGTTTGGCGATGAGTGCAGCAACAAAATACGTGACACTCGAGGGCCGCTTCAAGATGCATCGCGGTGGCTATCTCGAATCGCCAACAATGGCGTACGAGACCTGGGGCGATCTCAACGAAGATAAGAGCAACGCGATTCTGATCTTCAGTGGCCTGTCGCCATCCGCCCACGCCGCGTCGTCGGGCGAGGATTCGACGCCAGGTTGGTGGGAAGACATGATCGGCTCTGGTTTTCCCCTCGATACGGACCGCTACTGCATCATTTGCGTCAACTCGCTTGGCAGTTGCTTCGGATCGACGGGCCCCGCATCCGTCAATCCCGAGACCGGGGAGCTATACCGGCTGACTTTTCCGACGCTTACGCTCGAGGATGTCGGTGAAGCGGCGTTTGGCGTCGTTCGGAGTCTCGGCATCGAGAAGATTCACACGGTCGTCGGCTGCTCGATGGGCGGCATGAGCGGTCTCGCGCTTTGCGTGAATCATCCCGGGGCCGTTGCGTCGTTCATTTCGATATCGTCGTCGGCCAGGCCACTGCCATTTGCAATCGCAATGCGGTCATTACAGCGAGAGCTGATTCGCTGCGATCCCAAATGGCAGGGTGGCAACTACGATCCCGGCGATCAGCCCGTGGATGGCCAGCGCCTGGCGCGCAAGCTCGGCATGATGAGCTATCGGTCACCGGAGGAGTGGGAACAGCGATTCGGTCGCGAGCGGATTAATTACGCCGGCCCCGGCGACGAGCCGTTTCGCATCGAATTCTCGGTCGAGTCTTACCTGGAAGCCCACGCGAACCGCTTCAGCGGTGCGTTCGATGCCAATTGCTACCTGTACCTGTCACGCGCGTCGGATCTCTTCGACCTGGCGGAGCACGGTGGCTCGCTCGCCGCCGGCTTTCGGCACCTGGATCTCGAACGGGTGCTCGTGATCGGGGTGGTGACCGACATCCTGTTCCCGTTGCACCAGCAACGGCAACTCGCCGAGGGCATGAAAACCGCATGCAAGGACACGAGGTTGATTGAACTCGATTGCATTCGCGGCCACGATTCGTTCCTCGTCGACATGGACGCATTTCGTCCCATCATCTGCGAATTCATCGAATGCAGCGGCGACTTCACCGCCAAGTCCTAGGAAACCTCTGACGATTTCAATCAGTTTGCCTGTCTCTCATTGTTGGAGCGGTTCTTGAACCGCGATTGCGATTGATCCAAATCGCGCTTCGAGAAGCGCTCCAACAGGCTCAATTCAGAACCCCCAGGCGATCTCGAGTCGCGCTGCATTCAGTTCCGGGTCAGGCTTGCCACTGCCGGCGTCCAGCACGTAGTGATTGACGCTGAGTTTCAGCACCGTTCCGCCCACCAGCTGATAACGCAGACCGAGTGCACCGCCGTAGGAAAACTCCGTGGACGAGAACGTACTGTAGTAGTTCGAGCAGACGTAGCCCCACCACGGGTGCCACCAGCAGCCGGTAATGGGTGGTCCGTCCGCGACGTTGGAATCAATGTAGGTCCAGCCGAATCCGGCTTCGACGTATGGCGTCAACGGTCCGTCGGTGAAATGAAATGTTCCCTTGATGCGGCCATTGAACTGCGAGAGCTCATGATTGATCACGGTGACGTCGGTCGGGTCCAGGTCGTTGACCAGGACGGCCGTGTAGTCCGGCCGCAACCACTCGACGTCGGCGCCGATCATGAAGTTGTTGTTCAGGTGATAGCCGAAACTGATACCGAGACCAAATTGGCCGTCGACATTGACACTCGAGCCACCGGCAGCGCCACTGCCGGCCGAGTCCTGGTAGATACCGGCGAATGACCATTCCCAGGTACCGGCGCGATTGCCTTGTGCGAAGCCAAGGCCGGGTGCGGCGAGCAGCAACACCCCAATAACAGTCCAACGCATAGTTTTTCCTCAATTGGTTAGATTAATTCTAAGCGGACGATACGCTTACTTGGCGGGTCCTGCCACCAATTTTCGACGATTTATGGCAGCAACAATGCGGGATCGACGGCGGTTCCGTTGAGGTAGGTGCCGAAATGCAAATGCGGACCCGTGACCCGGCCCGTGGCGCCTACAGCGCCGATCGAGTCGCCTGCGGTAACCATCTGCCCTTTCTTGACGCCGATGTCGCTCAGGTGGCAGTACATGGTGACGAAACCCTGGCCGTGGTCGATGATCACTGTCCTGCCATTGAAGAAGTAATCGCCGGTCGCCGCCACGATGCCGTTGCCCGGCGCGTTGATCACGGTTCCTTCCGACGCCGCGATATCCATACCTTTGTGCGGCGAGCGCGGCTGGTCGTTGAAAAAGCGACGCAGGCCGAAGCTCGAGCTGCGAGGGCCTTCGACGGGTGCGGCGAGCGCCACGCTTTCCATCGGCGTATCGCGCCAGGCAGTGAGCGCCGCATCGATGACCTTGCGCTCCTGACCGATGCGTTCGAGTTGTTTTTCGTCGGGAGTGACGTAGCTCTTGCTAACGGTCAGGTGTTGCTCACGGTAAGCGTGATCACTGACCTCGAACGAAACGATACGCGCCGTGTTGACACGAACTGAAGCTTCCCCGGTTGGTGTATCCAGCGGGATGCCGACGGCCGCGGCCCAGCGGTCACCGACCCGGGTAACGAGCACACGTCGTTCACCGAATTCGACGATCGGTCGCGGCGCCTCTGCCGGACCGACGTCGATCACGGCAATTCCGCCTGGCCACGGCGCGTGTTCCGGTGCCGCACTGGCGAGAGCGGCCACCAACAAGCACAGCATGGAAACGATGGCTCTAGTCGTTGTCATCGATTACGTCCCTGATCGTTGCGACGAGCGCACCCTCGGCGAGCCGCGCACGAATGTCGTCTCCCTGTTTGACATCTTTGGCTCGCAATAGTGCTTTGCCTGTGCTGGCGTCGGTAACGATTGCGTAGCCGCGATCGAGCGTCGCCAGCGGGCTCACGGCATCGAGTGCGCGCGCGGTTACCTGCAGATTGTGGCGCAGCGCGGAAACCGTGCCGCGGCCGGTAACTGCGAGCCGTTGCCTGAATTCTGCGACCTGGCTGATCGAGCGCTGTACACGGACGGCCGGTGATACCTGCAAAAGCTCATTGTGCAGCCCTTGCAGTTTGCTGCCTTGTTCGTGAATACGCTTGCGCAGTGCTGCCGATACGCGGCCGCGAATTTCTCTGAGTTTGTCCTGCTGTCGGGCAACGCGTGCGGCCGGGCTGCCTGCAATAAGGCGGCGGCTTAACCAGTCCAGCGACTGCGCCTTGTCTTCGAGTGACCGCTGCCCCTGTCGTGCGATTCGTTTCGCAATCGCATTGATCGACCGCAACCACTCCTCGCGGTCCGGTGCCATGAGCTCGGCTGCGCCCGAGTGCGTCTGCGCACGGACGTCCGCGACGAAGTCTGCGATCGTAAAGTCAACTTCGTGGCCGACCGCACTGACCACGGGAATTGGTGAGTCCGAGATCGTGCGAGCGAGTTGCTCGTCATTGAAAGCCCAAAGATCCTCGAGGGAGCCACCGCCACGCGTCAAGAGCAAGACGTCGCACTCGTCTCGCCGCACGGCCGTCTGCAAAGCGCCGATCAGCTCAGCCGGCGCCGCATCGCCTTGTACCGCAGCCGGATAAATGACAACCGGAATGGCGGGAAAGCGTCGTCGCAAAACTGTCAAAACGTCACGCACGGCGGCACCGCTCGGCGAGGTGATGATGCCGATTCGCTGTGGCAACTCCGGTATCGGCTGTTTGCGGTCCTCGTCGAACAAGCCCTCGGCGGCCAGTTTCTTTTTCAGTGCATCGTAGCGGCGTTTGAGAACGCCTTCGCCGGCGGGCTCGATCTGCTCGACAATGAGCTGGTAGTCGCCTCGGGCCTCGTACAGGCTGACCTTGCCGAAAACGAGCACATGGTTGCCGTTTTTGAGTCCGATCGTCGGACCGCGCTGGCGCTGACGAAAGAATGCGGCGCCGATCTGTGCCGATTCGTCCTTAAGCCTGAAATAGAGGTGGCCGGAGGCCGGCCGCGTGAGGTTCGAGATCTCGCCCTCGACCCAGAGGCGCCCGAGTCCGTTCTCGAGCAGGTCCTTCACCTGTCGGTTTAGCTGGCTGACCGTGATCGAGGTCGCCTGACCCGAGTTTTCCATGATCGCGAGTATAGCCGACGCCTAAAAGCTTTTGCCGAAAAAATCATGCGCGTACAATTGACCGTTTAACCTCATCAAGGGACGCGAACCAACACATGCGCATTGCCAAGGAAGCACTGACCTTCGACGACGTCCTCCTGCAGCCCGGATATTCCGAGGTGCTGCCTCGCGAGGTCGATCTCAGCACGAGACTGACGGCTGAAATTACGCTCAACATCCCGATCCTGTCCGCCGCAATGGATACGGTGACGGAATCGCGGCTCGCTATCGCGCTCGCTCAGGAAGGCGGCATCGGCGTCATTCACAAGAATATGACGATCGAGGAACAGGCCCGCCAGGTACACACGGTGAAGAAGTTCGAAAGCGGCATCGTGCGGAGTCCGATCACAGTGGCGCCCGACATGAGCATTCGTGAGGTCCTCGACCTGACGCGCGCGATGGGCATTTCGGGCGTGCCGGTCGTGAGTCAGAAACAGACCGTCGGTATCGTCACCGGGCGTGATCTCAGGTTCGAAACCCAGCTCGATGCGCCGGTATCGACGGTGATGACGCCGCGGGAGCGCCTCGTGACGGTGGGTGAGGGCGCGGATGAAGACGAGGTCGTGTCACTGCTGCACAAGCATCGCATCGAAAAAGTGCTGGTCGTCGACGACAACTTCGAACTGAAAGGCATGATCACGGCCAAAGATTTCCAGAAGGCCAAGGACTTTCCTCGCGCCTGCAAGGATGCCAGTGGCGCGCTGCGCGTTGGCGCCGCCGTAGGTACTGGCTACGATACCGACGATCGCGTGGACGAGCTCGTTGAGGCCGGGGCCGACCTGCTCGTCGTCGATACGTCGCACGGCTTCTCCAAGGGAGTGCTCGATCGCGTCAGCCAGATCAAGAGCCGGTATCCGGACTTGCAGGTGCTCGGCGGCAACATCGTCACGGGCGATGCGGCGGAAGCGCTCGTCAAGGCCGGGGCCGATGGCGTCAAGGTCGGGATCGGTCCCGGATCGATCTGCACAACTCGCGTCGTCGCCGGTGTCGGCGTACCGCAGGTATCGGCCGTTGCCGAAGTCGCCGCGACGCTCAAAAAGAAAGGTATTCCTTTGATCGCGGACGGCGGCATTCGCTATTCCGGCGATATTGCCAAAGCACTGGTTGCCGGCGCGTACTCGGTTATGATCGGCGGCCTGTTCGCGGGTACCGAAGAATCACCCGGGGAAGTCGAGTTGTACCAGGGGCGCTCCTACAAGACTTATCGTGGCATGGGTTCCATTGCTGCGATGGGGCAATCGCACGGCTCCTCCGATCGCTATTTCCAGGATGCCACCGAAGAACTCGAGAAGCTCGTGCCGGAGGGCATCGAGGGGCGCGTTGCGTACAAGGGCAGCCTGATTGCCATCGTGCACCAGCTGGTCGGCGGTATTCGAGCTGCGATGGGCTATACGGGCAGTGGCACCATCGAGGAGATGCGCACGAAGCCGGAATTCGTGCGCATCACGAGCGCAGGTATGAGGGAAAGCCACGTACATGATGTGACGATCACCAAAGAAGCGCCGAACTATCGCACTAAATAGTAATTCGATCATGAGCCAGCCCGCCACAGTAACCAGGATCCCGCGTAAGGACATTCACGCTCACCGGCTTCTGATTCTCGATTTCGGCAGCCAGTACACGCAGCTTATCGCTCGCCGCGTTCGCGAACGCGGAGTGTACTCGGAGATTCATCCCTGGGATGTGAAAGACGATGCGATCAAGGCATTTCAACCGTCCGGCGTCATTTTGTCGGGTGGTCCTGAGTCGGTGAATCTCGACGAACCACCACGTGTTTCGCATACGGTTTTTGAGCTCGGGGTTCCTGTACTCGGTATCTGCTTCGGCATGCAGACGATGGCGGCGGAACTTGGCGGCAAGGTTGAGGCCTCCGGGCATCGTGAGTTCGGTTACGCCGAGATCGAACCCGGCGACTCCGGCTTGCTGGGCGGCTTGAGTGATACAGAAAGTGGCCCGCCGATGCTCAAGGTTTGGATGAGCCATGGCGATCGTGTCGAGTCGTTACCGCCAGGGTTCGAGGCGACGGCCAGCAGCGGCAATTCACCGCTGGCCGCCATGGAGGATCGCTCGCGGCATTTCTATGGCGTGCAGTTCCACCCTGAGGTAACGCATACGCTGCAGGGCCAGGCGATCATGGAGCGTTTCGTCCACGATATCTGTGGATGCCCGAGCGACTGGACACCCGGCAACATCGTCGCGGACAGTATTGCCGGCGTTCGCGAACGGGTTGGTGAGGGCAAAGTGCTGTTGGGCCTGTCCGGCGGTGTCGATTCATCCGTCGTTGCGGCATTGCTGCACGAAGCGATCGGCGATCAGCTTACCTGCGTGTTTGTCGATCACGGTTTGTTGCGCCACCACGAGGGCGACCAGGTGATGGACACGTTTGCCGATCATCTCGGCGTGCATGTAATTCGCGTCAATGCCGCGGAGCGGTTTTTCGCGGCGCTGGAGGGCGTCAGCGACCCCGAAGAGAAGCGCAAAGTCATCGGCGGCGAGTTCATCGAGGTCTTCGACGAGGAGGCTCACAAGCTGGAGAGTATCGAGTGGCTGGCGCAAGGCACGATCTATCCTGACGTGATCGAGTCGGCCGGCGCGTCGACCGGCAAGGCGCATGTCATCAAGTCGCACCACAATGTCGGCGGCTTGCCCGAGAACATGCGCATGTCGCTCGTGGAACCACTCAGGGAATTGTTCAAGGATGAAGTCCGCAAGATCGGCCTCGAGCTCGGTCTGCCGCGCGAGATGGTGTTCCGGCATCCGTTCCCCGGCCCCGGTCTTGGTGTGCGAGTGCTGGGAGAGGTGAAACCCGAATTTGTCGAAAAACTGCAGTTCGCCGACGATATTTTCATCGACGAACTGCGGAAGCACGACCTGTACGACAAGGTCAGCCAGGCATTTGCCGTATTCCTGCCCGTGAAATCGGTCGGCGTCATGGGCGACGGCCGCCGCTACGAATACGTCATTGCGTTACGCGCCGTCGAGACCATCGACTTCATGACTGCGCGCTGGGCACGCCTGCCGTACGAGTTCCTGGAGCATGTGTCGCTGCGCATCATCAACGAGGTGGATGGCATCTCGCGCGTTACCTATGACATCTCCGGCAAACCGCCGGCAACGATCGAGTGGGAGTAGATGGCCGCCTGGTCGGATGCCGATCTTGGCTACATGCGAGCGGCAATCGGTGAAGCCAGGGTCGCCGCGCAAGCCGGCGAAGTTCCCGTCGGTGCCGTCGTTGTTGTGGATGGCGAGATCATCGCACGCGGCGTCAATCGTACGATCAGCGACATCGATCCCAGCGCGCACGCGGAAATCGTCGCGCTGCGAGCCGCTGCACAGGAACTTGGTGATTACCGGCTGACGACCGCAACTGTGTACGTGACCCTGGAACCCTGTGCGATGTGCATGGGCGCGATGGTGCAGGCTCGCGTTCAGCGTCTCGTTTTCGGGGCCTATGATCCCAAGGCGGGCGCCGCGGGCAGCGCTATCGACCTGTCAGACAGCGCAAGTTTCAACCACCGCTTCGAAATCAACGGTGGTGTACTCGCCGAGGACTGCGGCAAGGTTCTCAAGACCTTCTTCGAAAATCGTCGATAGCAATCGTTGGAGCGCTTCTCGAAGCGCGACTGAGGTCGCGACGATTAGCACTTCGTTCCAGTCTCAAACCAGTCGCGCCTCTAGAGGCGTTCCTACGTCTCTGTAACCTCGGCCGGCTCATCGGGAAGTTCCGGCAGATTTTCGATTCCCGGTTCCGCTTCTTCCGTCTCTTCGTTCGCGGTCAACCACTTGAGGATGTTGTAGTAACTGCGAATATTGTTGACGTATAACACCGGCTCCCAGCCGCGCGCATAACCATACGGTACTTGTGTATACCACTTGCGTTGCGACAGCAGCGGCAGTGTATTGGATATGTCCACCCACGTATCCGGGTTGCCGCCTTGCCACTCCACGATTTGGCGCGCGTCCTTGATATGGTTGAAGCCGACGTTGTAAGCGGCAAGTGCCATCCAGGTACGATCGGGTTCATCGACGGTGTCCGCCACGCGTTCCGTTTGCCGCGCGTAGAACTGTGCACCGCCAAAGATGCTGTTCTTCGGATCGACCCGATCGTCGATGCCGAGATAGTCCGCCGTGTCTTTGGTCAGCATCATGATGCCTTTGACGCCGGTCGGTGACACGGCACCTGAGCGCCAGTGCGATTCCTGGTAGCCGATGGCGGCGAGCAATCTCCAGTCGACGTCCCACTCTGCGCCGGCTTGTTCGAACATCTGCCGGTAACGCGGCAGGCGGCTCTCGTAATGGCGAATGAAATTTCGTGTGCCGACGTAATCGAATTTTTTCGTATGACCGTAATAGCGATCGTGCACGCGCGCCAGATAACCGCGACGTTCCGCCCGGATGAGAAAATCGTCGGCGCGGGCCAGCAGTGTGTCGCCCTTGCCCTTGGGGAACGCCCATGCAAGTGGATCCCCGACCTGCAAGTCGATCGCAACGCGCAAGTCGGGGTGGAAATGCCGCTGGATGTCAAACTCGGTGCTATCGGATACGGTAAGGTCGAGGTTGCCGTAGGCGACCTCTGCGAGCAGGTCGGTGACCTCGGCGTCGGCGTTCTCGGTCCACTCGAGTTCGGGGACGTACTGCTGCTTCAACGACGCCAGCACATCGGCATGGCTGCTGCCAGCCATGACCTCGATGGAGCGGCCGATAGCATCTTCGATCTTGCGTGGCTTTCCGGTGCCGAGTTTGTAAATCAGGTGCATGT
>DAOWGY010000057.1 GCA_030641695.1 Gammaproteobacteria bacterium | reverse complement strand
CCGCGGTAATCGGGTCGCCACTCAGATAGACCTTTCCCTCGTACGCACCGTCATAAATGATCGCGGCAGACAGTTCCGGCTCTTCCGACGCGATCGTGCCGCGGAGTTCGAGGTTGGCGCGAGACTCGTCGAGGTCACCGAAATCCTCGTCCTCGCGGACATGTGGTGGAGCTTCAGAGTCCACCTCCTTGAAGATGTGCGCGTCGACAATCGCTTGCACGTCAGCTGCCCCCGAATTCTGCCGGGCGATGGAGATCTGTCCCGCCGGCACGTCGACGGGATCGCCCACAGATGGCCCCGGCAGGAGCATCCAGATGATCTTCGCCAATTGCCATCCGATGGCAATTACGAGCAACAACGCGACCCAGGGTGGCAGCAGCTGATTTACTGCCGCCAACGTGCGGGCGCCATCGCGGCTCGCAAAGTCGGACCATTTCGCTTCAGTGGTCATGTAGAGTCCGGCTGATTTCCGTTCCTGATCTACTGAGTAAACGTCGCGCAACGATGATACGGGTTGAAGTGTTTTACAAACAAGGCCCAGACGGCAAAAACTCTATATTTGCCAATAATATACCAGTATGTGAATGGCAGGAATTGGTATTCCGCGTGGCGTCGCAGCTGCTAAATCTGCGAACCAGGCTGAAATCGCCGGCACAGGCCCATATATAATAACCTGCAAGCGGGCGGGCCGGTATTAAATGTACGCCTGATGTCACATAAGCAGCCGATGACGGCAGTGGATTTCAGCACAGATGAGTGAACGACGAACCGACACAGAGCAGCGTCCGGGCTTCGAACTGGCAGTCGAGGAGGCGCAGCCGAAGATCAAGGAGCCGCCGCTGTATCGTGTCGTACTGATCAATGACGACTACACGCCCATGGAGTTTGTCGTCGATATTCTTGAATCCATTTTCGGCATGGAACGTACACGTGCGACTCAGGTCATGTTAGAAGTACACACGCAAGGAAAAGGTATCTGCGGCGTGTACAATTTCGAAATCGCGGAGACCAAGGTGGCCCAGGTCATGGGAATCGCAGAGCAGCATCAGCACCCGCTGCTCTGCACGATGGAAGAGTCGTAAAGGGAGTCGGCGTCAAGCAATGTTGAGTAGCGAACTTGAATTTTGTCTGAACGAAGCGTTCCAGCGCGCGCGCGAGCAGCGCCATGAGTTCATGACGGTGGAGCATCTGCTCCTTGCATTGCTGGATATTCCCAGGGTTCATGAGATTCTCAAGGCCTGTAACTCCAATATCATCGAGCTGCGACGGCAGCTGAGTGAGTTCATCGACGAGCAGACACCGACACTGCCAGACGACGATGAAACCGACGTGCAGCCCACGCTCGGCTTTCAGCGTGTACTGCAACGCGCCGTGTTCCATGTGCAGTCCAGCGGCAAAAAGGAAGTGACCGGCTGCAATGTGCTGGTCGCGATATTCAGTGAGAAGCAATCGCAGGCCGTGTACTTCCTGAATTTGCAAGACGTTACGCGGCTTGACGTCGTCAATTACCTGTCGCACGGCATGCCGCAGCTGCCGAGCGAGACCGGCGGTGACGAGCAGGAGGCATCTCTCGAGTCAGAGCCGGAACCCGAGGCATCGCCTCTGGATCGTTACGCGACCAATCTGAATCAACTCGCTATTGACGGCAAGATCGATCCGTTGATTGGCCGCGAGATCGAGATCGAGCGCACCGTGCAGATCCTGTGTCGGCGTCGCAAGAATAATCCGCTTTACGTCGGTGATGCCGGAGTCGGCAAAACAGCGCTCGCCGAAGGCCTGGCGCGCATGATCACCGAGGAACGCGTCCCGGAGGTTCTGCATGATGCGACGATTTACGCCCTCGATATGGGCACACTGATCGCCGGCACCAAGTATCGTGGCGACTTCGAGAAGCGCCTGAAAGGCGTTATCAAGGAAATTCAGGAGGACCCCGGCGCGATACTGTTCATTGACGAGATTCACACGGTCATCGGGGCGGGCGCGGCGTCTGGCGGTGTCATGGATGCGAGCAACCTGATCAAACCGGTCCTCGCAAATGGCGACATTCGGTGCATCGGCTCTACGACCTACGAGGAATATCGCGGCATTTTCGAAAAAGACCACGCGCTCGCACGACGATTCCAGAAAATCGATGTGCCCGAGCCCAGCCTCGAGGAGACGATCGCCATCCTGCATGGCCTGAAGTCACGCTTCGAGGAACATCATGGTGTGCACTATGACGCCGGCGCGCTCGAAGCTGCAGCCGAGTTGTCGGCGCGTCATATCAATGACCGCCGTCTGCCCGACAAGGCCATCGACGTTATCGATGAAGCAGGCGCCAGTTTGCGCCTGAAGCCGGTGGGCGAGCGCAGCGAGCGCGTTACCGTCGAGATGGTGGAGACCATCGTTGCGAAAATGGCCCGGATTCCCGCGAAGAGCGTTTCCGCATCTGACCGCAAGTCGCTGCGCACCCTGGAGAGGGACCTCAAGCTGACCATTTTTGGTCAGGACCGTGCCATCGGGGCCCTGTGTTCTTCCATCAAGATGTCGCGCTCGGGTTTGCGGGAGGAAGACAAGCCTATCGGCATGTTCCTGTTTGCCGGGCCAACGGGCGTTGGCAAGACGGAGGTTACGCGACAGCTGGCCATGATCATGGGCGTCGAATTGCTACGTTTCGACATGTCCGAGTACATGGAGCGCCACACGGTGTCGCGACTGATTGGTGCACCGCCCGGCTATGTCGGATTCGATCAGGGTGGCTTGTTGACGGAGGCCGTTACCCGGAACCCGCATGCAGTTGTGTTGCTGGACGAGATCGAGAAGGCGCATCCGGAAGTTTTCAATCTGCTGCTGCAGGTCATGGATCATGGCACGCTGACCGATAACAATGGCCGCAAGGCAGACTTTCGTAACGTCGTGCTGGTAATGACCACCAATGCCGGCGCCCAGGAAATGAGTCGCGCCTCGATCGGTT
>DAOWGY010000018.1 GCA_030641695.1 Gammaproteobacteria bacterium | reverse complement strand
TCGCGGCGCGGCCGTCGCCACCTTGTTCCGGCGTATGCACGATGAGCGGTTCGCCGAAGTCGATCTCCGGAAACTTTGTGGGACCGACGCGCGGGTCGCGGCCGTTTTTCTTTGCCTGCAATCCCTTCAGTACGTGGTCCGGATGTATCGGCACCTGGTCCACGCGCACGCCGACTGCATCGAAAATCGCATTCGCCAGCGCCGGCATGACCGGCAGCAACGGCCCCTGCCCCGCCTCCTTGGCGCCGTACGGCCCGCGCTCATCATCCGTCTCGATCATGTAGCAGGTCAGCTCCGGCATGTCATGAAAGCCGGGACTCTTGTACTCAAGCATGGACGGCATCTTGTGCACGAGTGCGGGGGACAGGCGCTTCGGCAGGCGCCGAAATGCCTGTTCTTCCATGACGGCCTCGCCCAGTCCCATGTAAATACTGCCCTCGATCTGCCCGAGCGCAAGCACAGGGTTCAGTGCGCGGCCGATGTCGTGCGCCATCCAGACTTTGACGACATCGTACATGCCCGTCTCGGGATCGACCTCGACCTCCAGCACGCTTGCGGAATAGGAGTACGTCGGTGACGGACCGACGCCGGCACCGCGATATCGGCCCGGTGCCCGCGGCGGAATGTACGAGCCGGTCGTGCCGAGCGTACCGAAGCGCGATTCCGCGATGACAACCGCCTCGTCGAAACCGATGGCCCTGTCTGGATCGTGCGCGGGAAAGACGCTCCGATCCGCAAATACCAGCGAGTCCGCCGCAAGCTCCATGTGTTCGCCGACCGCCTCCGCGATCCTGTCGCGCGCGCGTTCGGCAGCCTGCTTTGCGGCCTGCCCCACCATGAGCGTCACGCGCGACGAGTAACTGCCAAGATCCACGGGCGTCAGGTCCGTATCAGCGACGCACAAACGGATATCCTTGAGGTCGATACCCAGCACTTCCGCGACAACCGCGGCGAGAATGCTGTCGGAGCCCTGGCCGATTTCCGCTTCGCCGCAGAAGACCGCAACGTTGCCGCTGCGATCCAGCTTCAGCTGCACGCCCGATTGCGGCATGTGGTTCCAGTAAATAGGCAGTCCCGCGCCCGTCATGTATGCGCTGCACGCAAGTCCCAGCCCGCGGCCTTCCGGCAACTTGCCGTAACGCTCGTTCCAGCCGCTGCCGTTGACGACGGCCTCGATACATTCCTTCAAACCAATCGTGCCGATACGCAACCAGTTCGCGGTAATCGTATCTGGCTCCACGAGATTCCGGAGGCGAAGCTCAGCCGGATCGATGCCAAGCGCATGTGCCGCCTTGTCGAGCTGTATCTCGTAGCCGAATCGCGGCTGCGGTGTGCCATGACCCCTCTTCGGGCCGCAAGGCGGCTTGTTCGTAAACGCACGCGCCCCCTCGAACCAGTAATTCGGCAACTTGTAGGTCGTCGTTTGCAGGGCGCCGGTATAAAAGGTACTTGCGACGCCATAACTGCCGAACGCACCGCCGTCGAGCGTCGTACGCAAATGTTGCGCCGTGATCGTGCCGTCTTTCCTGAAGCCCGTCTTCAGGTGCATCTGCACCGGATGGCGGCCGCGATGGCAGTAGAATACCTCTTCGCGTGTCAGGGTGATCTTGGCCGGGCGCCCCAGCTTGAGCGCCAGTTTGGCGACGACGATTTCGTGATTGAAGGGATCGCTCTTACCGCCGAAGCCACCGCCATTTGAGCAGGCTATGACGCGAATACGCGACGGCGGAATGTCGAGTGTCTTGCTCAGCGCGCGATGCACATAGTGGGGGCACTGCGTCGACGAATACACGGTGACGCGATCGTCATCCTCGGTGAAGGCGATGGACGAGTGTTGTTCCAGCGCCAGGTGGTTGCTTCCTTCGTAGAGAAAGTCGTCCTCCAGGACCAGGTCCGCCGCTTTCATTGCCGCGTCGATATCACCGAACTGCAGCGAGACTTTCTTGTGTATGTTGCCCTCATCGGCGTAATCGTGAATCTGCGGCTCGGGAGTGCGCAGCGCCTCCTCCACGCTGGAAATGGTCGGTAGTGGTTCGTACTCGACCTTGACGGCCAGCGCTGCAGCGTGCGCCACATCCTCCGACACCGCGGCAATCGCGGCTACCGGGTCACCGATGAATCGAACGGTATCGATGGCCAGCGCATGCTCATCTTCCGATACTGGCATGATGCCGAAAGCGTTCGGCAGCTCCTCGCCGATGAGCGTACCCAGCACGCCGTCCATTGCGAGCGCGGCCGACAAATCAATATGTTTGATCCTCGCGTGCGGCAAGGTACTCCGAACGAGTTTCACATGGGCGGTGCGCGGTAACACCACGTCATCCGCGAAGAGCGTTTGACCAGTGACCTTTGCTCGGCCGTCGACACGTCGAAATGGCGTGCCAACGATCTTTAAATCGGATTCCGTCTGCTCTTGCGGCGATTTCGAAAGGGCCTTCGGCATTCTAGTACTCAGCGCCTGTAAAAAGCGCTTCGTCCGGCCGCCAGTCGTCCCCTCTCTGTTTTGCTGCCGCCCACTTTACAGCTTCTATGATGCGGTTATATCCGGTGCAGCGACACAGGTTTCCCGAGAGCGCTTCCTTGATCTGTTCGTCATCAGGGTCCGGTTCCCCGTCAAGCAGTGCTTCGGCCACCATCAGGATGCCGGGTGTGCAGTAGCCACACTGCGCTGCGCCAAGATCAGCGAACGACTCCTGTAACGGATGTAGTGCATTGCCGTCCTGAAGTCCCTCGACTGTTCTAATCGATTTGCCGATGACGTCAGTCGTTATTTGCAGGCACGACAGGACCGGCTCTCCATCAACCAGCACAGCGCATGCGCCACATTCACCCAACTCACAGCCGTGTTTGGTACCAGTCAGCTTGCAGTCCTCGCGCAGAACCTCGAGCAAGGTGTGATGGGCCGGGAAGACAACAGGGTAGTCGTCTTCATTAACTTTGAGTACGGTGGCAACCATCCCATCCAGTGATTTGTTGCCCGACATAATAGCCACTGTGTTATGCCGGAGTTCGGGCGAAGTCGATCTCGCCCTCCGGCAATAAGTAAAGAACGATCGCTTTTCCGCCGGTCACCGTTGGATGATGAGCGCTATCAGCCTCGTAAACCATCCAGCCCTGTCCCTGCCCGTCGAATTTCGCATCCGCAGATTCGGGAATGATCATGTCGATTTCACCATTCGGGTGACCATGATAGGGTCCGACAATATTCTCCATTTCCACCACATCGACAGAGAAACCGTTGGTTTCCGGCCCAGGTTTCATGATCCTGCCGAACCTGATGCCACCATGCTCGCGATCACAGAGCCAGCCTTCATCGATGCCTTGTCGGCACAGGTCGGCGAGATCGTCAAACGCCTCACCGCCCGGCGGAAAATTTTCATTCAGCAAGGTCTGTAGATCGCTGCCAATACTCTTGCCGGAGACGCGCCCGGTAATCATTGCAACGGCGTCGGCGAATTGTTGCTGACTATTCACTTGTCACACCTCATGCGACCAGTTTCACGTACTCGAAATCGCCGGATTGACCGTTGATCCCGGCTCGCGGCGCCGCAATCCAGTTCGCGTACTTTCCGGGTGTCGTTTCCGGCTGCATTAACGACAGGATAAACTCGAGGTCAGCGTCGGATGGCAGCCACCGATCCTGCCGACTACTCCACTGCGCCTCGCTGATGATCTCTCCCAGGACGTTCGCGTACACATCAGAAAACTCACCGACGGCGCGGTGAAACGCGCGGTGCGGCAGCGACAGGGAATAGTTGAGGTCGTGCGTCTGCAGCACACGGTTCCAGCGTTTCATGACCTTTTCGCAATCGTCGATGTAGTCATCGCAGAGTCGTGCATTGATAGCGCTCAGAGCCGGGGTGTCAACGATCTGCACCTTGCCGTCGGTCACCTTCGCCACCGGATAGGTGTCGTTTTCCAGTTGATGATCATCGTCGATGTTCACTTCACGGAATCGGCCCTTCAATCCTGCGTTGAAGGAGTTGGCAGCATTAGTCGATATTTCGGCGCCGAACAGGTCCAGCGTTACGGAAAAATGAAAGTTGATCTTCTTTTGTATGGTCGCGAGGTCGATAACGCCATATTGACGTACCGCCTCTTTGTCCGTCGGATCGGTGATGCCATGCTCCTTCATTACCTCGCAAGTGCGCTGTATGACGCGCTCGACACCGGTGCGGCCGACGAACATATGGTGACCTTCCTCGGTGAGCATGAAGCGGGTCGTTCTTGCCAGCGGATCGAACCCCGATGTTGCCAGTGACTCCAGCTGCATCTTGCCATCGCGATCGGTAAACGTCGTGAACATGAAGAACGACAGCCAGTCCGGCGTGGCTTCGTTGAACGCGCCGAGGATTCTCGGCTTGTCGGCGTCGCCAGAGGTCCGAACAAGCAGGTCTTCTGCCTCTTCCCGGCCATCACGGCCAAAATACTTCTGCAATAGATAGACCATCGCCCAGAGATGGCGTCCTTCTTCGACGTTGACCTGAAAAAGATTGCGCATGTCATACAGGGACGGCGCCGTTTGCCCGAGGAAGCGTTGCTGTTCAACGGAGGCCGGTTCGGTATCGCCCTGAATGACAATGAGGCGGCGCAGCATGGCACGGTACTCACCAGGAACCTCCTGCCAGACCGGCTCACCTTTGTGCTGGCCAAACGCGATGGTTCTGCCATCCTCCTGCGGTGCCAGCAGAATCCCCCAGCGATACTCGGGCATTTTCACATAGCCGAACTTTGCCCAGCCTTCCGAATCGACGCCTACCGCGGTACGCAGGTATACGTCTTGCTCCTGAAATCCGACAGGTCCCATCCTCTTCCACCAGTCGATGTACTTCGGATACCAGGCTTCCAGCGCACGTTGCAGTCGAGCATCCGACGCCAGGTCAACGTTGTTCGGAATTAGTGCTGCGTAGTCAACCTCTGTCATGACTAGACTCTCCCGCGGTCATACTTGGCACGCTTGCCCGTGCCATAGAGTTTTAGTGCACCCGAGTCACCGGCGGCGTTCGGGCGTTGAAATATCCAGTTCTGCCATGCACTCAGGCGACCAAATATCTTGGTTTCCAGGGTCTCCGGGCCGACAAATCGCAGGTTCGCTTCCATACCGGTCAGCGCATCGGGCGAAAAGCTCGCACGCTCTTCCAACAATAATCGTATTTCGTCTTCCCAGTCGATGTCGTCAGGCGTGTAGGTGACGAGGCCCGCATCGAGCGCCGCCGCCGCGTCGAGGCCCTGGCCGATCAAATCCTGTGCATTCTTCAGGCTCGCGCTGTCGCCCAGAAACCGTGTTTCAAGACGCGTGAGCCCGTTCGACATTCGCAGCGCGCCGAAATTGAGTTCGGTCAACCGAATCGACGCTGCCGGCCGATCGTCCAGTTGCCCGTCCAGCATGTAGCTGCGATCAACGGCAAAGAGCAGGTCCGCCAGCATGCCGACGAAACAACTGCCGGGCTCGACGAAGGCAAAAGTCGTTCTCGAGGTGACGTCCAGCCGTTTGAACGTTCTCTGCATGTACAGCAGGATTTCACGCACCAGCCAGTTGTCGCGGTTGCTCCGCAGCAGCTCGTCGTAAGCGGCAACCCGCTGGCCATCGCCCGATGTCTTGATGATCAGTGTGCCCAGGATCGGTTCATTGAAGCGCAGGTGCAACAACGCGTCATCGATCGCCCGGCTGACGGCAAGCGGCCAGAAACTGACACCTTCGGCCTCGATACCGTCGACGTCGGCGGGCGCATCGCGATCGGGCGCCATGATTTCTATCGTGCCACTGCGCCCGGCCCGGTCGAGCGTTACAGTCACGAAGGGATATCGAATCTCGTCTTTATCTTGTTCTCGCTCGAGGCGTTTGAGCCGAATGCCGCTCTCATTCTCCGGGCGGTCCGAGGTGGCAGCGAGCTGCAGCGCTTTTTCCCTGACCCGCGCGTCAAATTTCGAGCGCGGCACTATCTCGTCGACCAAGCGCCAGTCGACCGCACGCTGACCTTTCATGCCCTCCTCGACGGTACAGAAGACATCGGCCAGGTCACGCCGGACCTTGCGCTTGTCGACGACCCGGGTCAGGCCTCCCGTTCCGGGCAGCACCGCCAGCAACGGTACTTCCGGCAGGGAAACGGCGGAATTGCCGTCGTCGATCAACATCAGGTATTCGGTCGCGAGCGCCAGTTCGTAACCGCCACCTGCGGCCGTGCCGTTCAGGGCGGTCATGTATGTCTGGCCGGAACGCAGACTCGAATCCTCGATGGCGTTGCGTGTTTCGTTGGTGAACTTGCAGAAGTTGACTTTGTGGGAGTGGCTCGAGCTGCCCAGCATGCGAATGTTGGCGCCGGCACAGAACATGGCGTCGATGCCGGACGTCAGGACCACGGTCCGCACCTCCGGGTGCTCGAACCGCAGCCTCTGCACCGCGTCGTACAACTCGACATCGACGCCGATGTCGTAGGAATTCAGTTTCAGCTCGTAGCCGTCGGCAAACGGGCTGTCCTCGTCAACCGCCATGATGAGCGTCGCGACAGGGCCGTCGATGGATATCGACCAGTGCCGATATGCGTCCGGCGCGGTACGAAAATCGAGCCTGGCCGCGGGTTTGTCGGTCGTTTCGGAGATTGCCTGCATTATATTGCTGTTTTCTTCAATATATTCCAAAAAACATGCATAATAGTATACCTTTCGTCCCCTGATGAGCAAGGCACCCCCTGCCAAATTGAAGATCGCAAACGAGATGTCCGTACGTCCAGAAACAAGTGAAATCCAGTCCGCGCGCCTGTTGGGCATTTTGGGCGACCGCGTGCGCACGCTGCGGGCACACCGCAGCATGACACGCAAGGCACTGGCCCGGGACTCGGGTGTTTCGGAACGCTACCTCGCACAACTCGAGCAGGGGCAGGGCAATATCTCCGTCGTTCTGCTCGCCCGCGTTGCGGCCGCATTGCGTACGGAACCCAGCGATCTGCTACAGACGCGTGAGCGGCAAACCGCGGAGGAAGTACTGATTGCCGATTTGCTGCGGGAATTGAGCCCCGACACTCACAAGGCATTCCTGCAGATGTTGTCAGAGAATTTCTCGGTGCCAGTGGAATCCCGGCGCCGAATCGCATTGATCGGTCTGCGCGGCGCGGGCAAGACCAGCCAGGGACGATTACTCGCAAAGCATATTGACGTCCCGTTTGTGCGCCTGGGTAGCGAGATCGAATTACTCGCAGGGATGAGCGCATCCGAAATATTCTCGCTGTCCGGTCAAACCGGTTACAGGCGCCTTGAAGAGAAAGCGCTGATGCAGACGCTCAAGCAATACGACCGTTGCGTGGTGGAGACAGGCGGCAGTATTGTCACGGACCCGAAAATGCTCAACACCTTGTTGACCACCTGTTTTGTCGTCTGGTTGCACGCTGAACCGGCAGAGTACATGCGGCGCCTCAGGGCAGAGGGCGATGTCAGGCCGATGGCAAATCAGGAAGACGCCATGGCAGACTTGCGCGGGATTTTGTCGGAGCGACGGGAGCTTTATGCCAGGGCACACGCCTCGATTGACACCAATGGCAGGAGCATTGAAGACTGCGTGGCTGAATTGATTCGCATTACACCGCAGGGATCGAAGAACAACACCAACGACACGCTGGAAGCCTGATGCATGGCAAAGATTACTTACATCGAATTCGACGGAACATCTCACGTGGTCGACGTGTCATCAGGAATGAGTGTCATGGAGGGTGCCATAAACAACAATATTCCGGGTATCGAAGCCGAGTGTGGTGGCGCCTGCAGTTGTGCAACCTGTCACGTCTATGTGGATCCGGCGTGGGTGGCGGCTACCGGCTCTGCGCAGCATATCGAGGAGGACATGATCGAATGCGCGATGGACATTCAGGA
The DNA here is from genome assembly GCA_030641695.1 of Gammaproteobacteria bacterium. Taxonomy (GTDB): domain Bacteria; phylum Pseudomonadota; class Gammaproteobacteria; order Steroidobacterales; family Woeseiaceae; genus UBA1847. Next base: position 3,610 of record DAOWGY010000018.1, on the reverse strand, counting down.
AACCAGTCGCCTGAGTTGCCAGATCGAGGTCAGCGATGAGCTAGACGGGCTCGTCGTGCGCCTGCCCGAACTACAAATCTAACGGCATCGCCGGGATGCGTATGTCATATCTTCCTGTCCCGACCCTCCCAGTACGGCTCTCGTAATGCATTCTTCTGAATTTTTCCGACCGGGGTCTTCGGCAAGCTGTCCTCGAATTTGATGGATCTCGGCCGCTTGAATCTGGCTATTCTTGCTGCACAGAAATCGATCAATTCTTCTTCGCTGACAAAAGCACCCGTTGACAACACCACGTGCGCCACCGGCACTTCTCCCCAACGTTCGTCGGGGATACCGAACACTGCACACTCGGCAACGGCATCATGCTGGTAAAGAGCGTTCTCGATTTCGGCCGGATACACATTCTCGCCCCCGGAGACCAGCATGTCCCTGGATCGATCGACCAATGTCAGGAAACCATCTTCGTCGAGTAAACCGACGTCTCCTGTCAGCAGCCACCCATCCGGCAATCTAAACGCTTCGGCAGTCTCCTCCGGATCATTGAAGTATTCGTCGAACAGTTGATCGCCACGCGTAACGATTTCGCCAATCTCGCCCGCGGGCAGCAAATTGCCAGACTGATCCACTACCCCGATTTCGGCGTTCGACGCTACACGACCAACGGTGTCCCATTTACCGATGCCGTGTCTCTCACAACGGATGGTCATCGGGCAGGCTTCCGACTGGCCGTAATTTTCGGTAAACGCAACGTGCGGCAGTGCCGCCCGGATTCGATCGAACAAGGCACGTCCCATAGGGGCTCCGGCATAGCCTATGTTGCGCAATGTCGCGAGGCGTGTTGCCGAAAATTCGGGGTGTGTAATCAGGTCGTTGAGTTGACTCGGAACCAGGAAGGCTGCCGTCACTTTCTCCTGCTCAACAGTTCTCATGAACTCGACCGCATCCCACTCCTCAGGTAACACGACCGATGTGCCGAGCATTACCGCCGTCGCAAACCAGACGAACAACCCGGCCGTATGGAAGAGCGGTGTGGACACAATCACGATATCGTTCTCGTCCAGACCGAAATCCCGGGCAGCAGCGGCCGCCGACGCGCATCTTGCCTTATGGCTGACGAGTACGGCTTTGGGTAATCCTGTCGTTCCGCCGGTCAACGTAATGGCCAGGGGATCGCGTTCTTCGAGGTCAACGGCCGGACTACTTGCCGGCCTCCCGCGGACAAATTGGTCTATATCGGTCGCCTCGCCATGTCGGCGCTCTGTTTCGTTGCCGGGATTGAGCACGATGAGCCTCGGCGGTTTTTCGAGTTTCGACAAGACACCATCAATCATCGACATGAATCGGCGTTCGAAGAACAGGACTTCCACTTTTGTCTTGTTCAGTACATAAGCCAGTTCACTGTCCGTGCTGCGCGTCGAACAGTGAACCGACACATACGGAGTCCTGGCAATGGCAAAATAGGCAACCGCGTATTGCGGGGAATTCGTGGACAGGATGGCCACTTTGGCGGCCTTTCGCAGCCGCAGGCCAAGCAATGCGTTGGCGAGTCGGTTCGCACGCTCGTCAAACTGAGCATAGCTCAGACACTCACCGCGCCCCGTCAGCGCTACACGATCGGGTGTGCGCCTTGCTGAATCACGAAGAAAGTCACCGACAAGCAAAACCTGTTCCGCCTCCTGGCCGTACTGGATCGTACACTTTGCAGGATGTCGACGATAACCGCAGCGTATCGACAGGTCAAAACAGGAATTATCCTGCAGCGGCTCGAGCGATGGAGAAATTGATGATTTGCGTCGCTTTGCATGATGTTCCCTGGTTGCCCTTGATATGCTTTTTCACTTCGAATAGTTTTGCGGCTGGCCAGACCGCAAGGGCGCGAAACATGACATTTGTCGTCACCGAGAGCTGCATCAAATGCAAACTGACAGACTGTGTCGAGGTATGCCCGGTGGATTGCTTTCACGAAGGGCCGAATATGCTGGTGATCGATCCTGAAGAGTGTATCGACTGCACGCTGTGCGAACCTGAATGCCCGGTCGAAGCGATCTACCCGGAAGACGAACTACCTGAAGATCAGCAACAGTTTCTCTCACTCAATGACGAATTGTCCCGGGGCTGGCCCGTTATCACGGAAATAAAAGACGCGCCGATTGACGCAGATGACTGGCACGACGTAAAGAACAAGCTCGAGTATCTGGAACGATAGATTAATTGTCGGCGTTGTCGAAGCGGGCGCTGAAAATAATTACTACTCCACAGCAATGCTGTGCTTGCTGAGTATCTCGAATACTCTCGAATTCGGGCAAAAGTAATTCTCGCCCTCTTCTTCGCCCTTCAACCAACGCTCGCAGACGTCTTCAGACTGACAATGCCGACATCGTTCGCGGACCTCGTGCATTATCGCATTCAAATCACCGCTGGAGGCGATCGCGGGATCGAGACCGACAGACTCGAGCATGGTCAGCATGCGCCGCTCCGAGTTCTTTGCCTGGTACCTCCGCCAGGTGATAACCAGGCCCACGGTGACGGCTATCATCAGGACAGCGCCGACTATTTGAATCAGTGAGTTATCCATAGATGATCTCCTCAATAAGCTCCATGTCTTCCGGCCGCGGCAAGTCTAGTGCACAGGCCGGTAGGCGTTTGGTGCGAGACGTGCTTCGAATTCCTCAATAAGCCGTTGTGCGTCCCGGACCCAGGAACAAGCCTCACAGGTACACATGCTCTCATCGTGCTGCAACTCACTGTTCATCGACTCGACAAGCTTCACGCCGTATCGCAGCGAGGCGTTCAGCGTATACAGGGGCTTGTCCTTCAGATCTGCAAAGTCGTTCAGACAGGTCGCCCAGTGGCACTCTCGATTCAGATCACACTGATGACAGCGATCGCTCGTCGCTTCGAACAGGCTGTCGTGCGGACAGTCCTGCTCTTCGATGATTCTGAGTAGTAGCAATCTCGGGTAGGTAAGCGCCTCGATCAGTTGTCGCCGCATGACCGCCTCCTGACGGGTTGCCGGTACAAATCAGCCTCTTCCGGCTGCCAAGTTAGTGTCCCTGCAAGAGGCTGTCTATCGTGACAATCACCTAATTCCGCTTGGATTACTCTTATTGGCGCACAGCGGGGATTCCATCAATCTCCGCAGGTACATCGACGTCAACGGATCAGGAGGTACGCATCGTCAGGCACATGCCTGCGGTGCCGAAAGGTACAGATGGAAGACACTAAGTATCTGTTTCAACGCAATAAAATCTGGTGGGTCAAGATTGCGGTGCCGCGTACGCTGCGTCGCGTCCTCGGCTATGATCTGCGACGCTCGTTGCATACCGACGACATCGAGGCCGCGCGCGAAGCGCGCTGGGCGGCCATCGAGGAGTTTCGCGACGAAATCGAAAAGACCCGGGCCGATCAGGACGGCGAACCTGCCGATTCGAAAGCGGCGCCGGCCAAGGGTCACAACGGTAGCGGACAGGCAGATCGAGGCGTCCGCCAGGTAGACCAGCAAATCGTCGAAATCGTCAGCGATTCCGGCGAGGGCGCGCAGAAGTGCGGCCAGATCATGGGGCTCGTGAGCGGCAAGATGGGCAACGGCGTCTGGACCGTAGAGATCATT
>DAOWGY010000066.1 GCA_030641695.1 Gammaproteobacteria bacterium | reverse complement strand
CGAGTCGACCCTGATTCTCTCCCAGGCGATCATGATCACCCGCTGATGATGAGTAACTACATTGAGCGCAATTCGGCGGTCAAAGTCAGGACCCTTACGAATCCATGGTTTACGGGTGACCACACCAAAACGACGATCATCGATCGCGAAGTCGCATTCGTCGGCGGTATGAACATCGGCCGCGAATACCGCTACGACTGGCATGACCTGATGATGGAGGTCCGCGGGCCAGTTGTCGATCAGCTGCAGCACTCGGCGGATATGGCATGGGCCCGCGCCGGCCTTCTCGGAGACGCCGGTGGCCTGTTCCATTTTCTACGGGGCAAGCGTGAGGACGCCGGCGACTTCGGTTACCCCATTCGTGTGTTGCAGACCAAGGACTTCGATTCGGACATCTATAAGGCCCAGCTTGCCGCGATCCGCAACGCACAGAGCTACATCCTTATCCAGAATGCCTATTTCTCCGACGATGGCATCATCTATGAGCTGGCCAAGGCACGCCGGCGTGGCGTGGACGTGCGCGTTATCCTGCCCGCAGCAGGTAACCATGGCGTTCTCGACAAAAGCAACACCATCGCGATTAATCAGATGCTGGATCACGGAATTCGCGTCTACCGGTACCCCGGAATGACTCACATGAAGGCTGCGATCTACGACGGCTGGGTATGCGTCGGCTCGGCGAACTTCGACAAGCTGAGCCTCAAGGTCAACAAGGAGCTGAACCTCACGACATCCGATCCGGGCGTCGCTCGCGAGCTCCTGGACAAGGTCTTCATCCCGGACCTGATGGTATCGGAGGAAATTACCTCGCCAATGACTGTCACAATGACCGCACGAGTCGTCGAAGTCGTGGTCGACGAATTGCTCTGATTGCGCGGGCGCATTAAAGTAATGGCACACGCACTGATCGAGCTCGGGGGAGGTTGAGATGTACTACGTTCTATTGATGCTCGTGCTTGGCTTGCTCGTCGCCTGGTATTTCTACCGCCAGGGCCTCGACAGGCCGGGGCACCGGGGGGATCGGCGTATTGCCAGCCCCGGACCAAGCGAGACGGCCTACCATGCGGTCTCCATCAGATTCGAGGTGAATGCGTGCAATGCGGCCAAGGCGTTGGCAGGGCACCGTTTTCTGGCGACCGAAGCGCCGGAATTGCCGCTCCCTGAATGCGAGATGACGATCTGCAGGTGCCGCTTCTTCCATCACCAGGATCGCCGTGCCGGCAAGGATCGCCGCAGCCCATTCACGTCCGGGGGCATCGCTGCAGCGACAGGGAAATATGCGCAGGAACGCCGAGAGGGCAAGGAACGGCGTGATGAGACCGATCCTGACGAATTCTACTGACGCCCTGATCGAGCGCTAGTAGCCGTACGCGGCAACTGTCGACTCGTAATCCCGCAACTCGTATTCATAACGTGCACGATCGGCAATGAGACGCTCTATTTCCGCTTCGAGTTCGCCTGTGCGTTCGGAATAATCCTTGAGGTCCGCAAGCAACAGGATACGATCCTGGGTCGTGACTTCATCACTGATCAGGTCGGCCTCTGTCGCACGAATCTTGTCTTCGATGCGCTCCAGCTCGGCTTCCTTGTAGTAGATCTTCGAGTTTGCATTGCTCACGTTCGAGCGCAAACTATGAAGCTCGTAACCAACACGGTACGCGTCGAGAAATCCCTCTTCCATCGCAACGTCACAGACGCCGTGATAGGTGCCGCCGTTGACGCCGAGATTGTAACCACGGCTCGGCTGACAGAATTCGACGAGCCCTTCGGAACGACCTTGCTGATAAGCCTGAAAGTCCGCTGTGATGCCGTGCTTTGCGCAGGCCTTGCGGCGGGTGCCAAACTTGTCCGATGTCGCACCTCGCGAACCGTCTTCGTAGCCGACAGCGACCCAGTCACTGTTGGCGCACTCTTCGCTGCTCATCGACGCACAACCACTCAAAGCAGCGATGACCAGCACCATTCCTGCATTTACCCACTTCCTGTTCATGACGCACCCCGTCTTATGTGAACCTATACACCCGACGCTATCAGCCGGGTCACGGTTGTTGCCGTGATGACATTCACAAATACAGTCATGCGGCTGAACCGCAGCTGAAAAACGGCATGTCGCGGGACTTCTTCTGCAATCAATGTGATGTGCGTCACAGTGACAACGACGGTGGCTGGATAATCTGGTGTGTCTTCACTCGACCTGGGGTATGGCATGAACATCGAGGCCATCAGTGGATCCGCAATGGTCGCGATCGCCTGCACGATCGTGTTCTTCCTTGCGGCCAAATCCTGGCACATCGTCGCGCGTACTCTCGCCTCACACCCCAACTTTCCGGACAGCATCATGCGCGAGGCAGCACAGCGCTTTCGCGACGAATTCGATCAATTGTCGCGCAAGCAGTCGACTTACCTCGGCGCGGGGCTCATGTTCGTATTCATTTTTGCCGTTGCCCATACGTTTCAGGCAGACCGGCTGTTCGCCGGCTACCCGGTCTGGCAACTGTATGTGCTGCTCTGTGCCCTGGGCAGCGCCGCTGCGTTCGCACTGTATCGTCTCGTGCGCACGGTACTGGCATGGCGCCAGGTCAGGTTCATTCGGGATGCCAATATCGCCGTCGGCCACTCGTTGCAACGCATTGCGAGCGGCCACGGTCGCGTATTTCACGATGTCACGACGTCGGCGGGCGTCGTCGACCATGTCATCGTCGGCCAAAGCGGCATATACGCCGTCAATGTCGTCGCTCGTCGCTCAGTTCGCAAGAGTGGCGTCCAACTGTCCGGCAATGAGCTGCACTTCGTGCCACGCGACAAGACGGTTTCGATTGTCGATATTGCCGCCAAGACCACACGTCTCGAGAAGGATTTCCGACACCTGCTGAGGAATTCGATCCGTGTCCGATCAGTCATTGCGGTACCGGGCTGGAATATCCAGAACCAGTCCAGCGAAGGTCACCTTGTAGTGAACGAGCGCACGCTGCCGATGCTGCGTGGCTGGAAGGACGAGGCAGACTACCTCATGAACGAAGACGTCGACGTATTACAAAAACACCTGACATCGAGTTGCAAGCGCTCATCGTCCAGGAAGAACAAATAGATCCCGTCGCCTAGGCGCCCTTGGCCTCGCTCAATTGCTGCTGTGCTTCGGCAAATTGCTCCGCCGCCCTACCGAGGTAGGTTTCCGCTTCGGCGTCATAGCCGTCTGCCGAAGACGTCCACACGCGGTTGATGTAGCGCTCGCCTGCCGCGAACTCGCTCATGATGTCAGCGTAGGTCTGCAGGCCGAACAGGTGCACCATGCTCTGGCGGGCATCGACGAAGCGACGCAGATCCGGTCGCAATTTCTCGTCAATCCAGTTACGCAATTCCTCACCCTTCGCCGCTGTGCCAGCGGTCATCTCGCCGATATCCCGAACAATATTGCCGATGGACTCATTGAGCTCTTTGCGATTGGTTTCGAGCACGGTACCTGATGTCGCGTGCGCTCGATTTGCGCGCTTCGCAATCACTACGCCCGCGATAGCCGCCATCGCGGCAACGCCGAACAGGGTCCAGTCGACATTCCGGATGTCGAGTGCCGTCGCATACGCACCGACCAGGAAACCGCCAGCGAGTAACAGATACGCTATGTTCTTCATTTCACTACCCCGTTACGTTGGCGCAAATACGATGCTGAGCGCGTTCCCTACGCCTACCAGCGCCTCACCGACGATAAAACCCGCGGCTACCGGTATACCGATGTTGTCGCTCCAGTCCTTGCCCTTGACCCGGTCGGCAACTTCGCGCGCCAGCGTGCCTAACGAGTAGGTCAGCACGATATTGAACGGCAGGTAGAAGCCCAGTCCGACCGTTATGCCAAGCCCTCCCATCAGCGCGGACAGAATACCGCCCAGCACCGCGCCCGCAGCATACTTCTGAGTTGGAACGTCGCCACCCATGATGCCGTCGATCGTGCTCGCCAGGGCCTGAGCCTGCGGAGCGGGGAGCCGGGCACTGCCGAGCTCATACGCATCGTTGAGCGCGAAGATGACGAAGATGACGACGATGGGTCCTAGCCAGGCCCCCGCGAACTGGCCGATCTGCTGCATTCTTGGGGATGCACCGACAAGGTATCCGGTCTTGAGGTCGAGCATCAGGTCCGTCGCTTGCGACATGGCGACGCTCATGGCCGCGCCCACCATGATCGCCGCAATAATCGAGTCGGTTCGCTCCATGCTGAACGCCTGCGTTACGACTATCAACAGCGTTATCCCGACGAGCGTCATACCTGACAACGGCGACCAGTTGGTACGGCCGATAGCTTCCGACAATATGATGCCGGCCATCCAGATCCACAGCGTACCTAACAACGCCATCGAGATGCCGCCCAGCAACGTCATCGATTTCACGGCTGTCACGGCCATAACGCACAGCAAGACCGCCGCACCGATGACAGCGAAGTAAAGCAGCTTGATCGGCATTTCCTCGTTTGACGTGCCTGTTTCTACTCTTGCGGCTTTTTGCATCGACTTGATCGCGCTCAGAATCAATGGTGCGGCGAGGATGACGCCCATGATTGCGCCACCAATCAACATGCCGATACCTAGCGGCCGGTACAGCATCAGGCGCAGGGGTTCCGGCTGGCTGATGGCTGCGCCAAGCTCGTCAAGCGGAAAGCTATTCGTCCAGGCGAGCATCGGTGACAGAAACCAGTAAGCAACGAAACCACCGATGATAAAAGCGACACCCCCACGTCCGGCAATGAAGGCGACGCCGATTGTCATCAGCGATAGATACCAGATTCCGTTCATGAATTCGGGCATGCCGTAGAAATCACCGACATACGAGTTAGTAATTTCGAACTTGATCGTTATGGCGTGCACCGCGGCGCTGACCAGGGCCGCAGCGACCAGGATGATCGCCTTGCGCACGCCCGCACCCGGCGACTTCAGGATCGTCGCCACGGCAACGCCACCTGGATAGGTCAGGCGTTCGTAGTCGATCATGTGCTTTCGGAGCGGAATGATGAACGCGATGCCCAGGAACGCGCCCGCGATACAACCGAATGTCAGGAGGATCGGATCAAAACGGTCGGAGTAACCGAGCAGGAATATCGCCGGTACCGAGAACATCATTCCCGATGAAGCGCCGTTGACGCCGCTCGCGACAGTCTGAACGATGTTGTTCTCGATGATGCTCCTGCGCCTGAGGATGCCGCGCAGAATACCGAAGCCGAGGATAGCGGCGAGTTCCGAACCTTCAATTGAAAAGCCCAGTATCAGTGCCGCATAGCCAATGGAGACGGCGATAATGACACCGAGGAACCAGCCGACGCCAACGGCTATCCAGGTAAGTTCGGGATACGGTTTATCCGCGTGAGCCGCAACGATATGCTCAGTCACGATTGGCCCTCCTTGTTATTTTTCGGCACAGCCTATCACAGCGGCTCGAGGCGCGCCGCCAGTTGATCCTTGTCGATAAGCTCGTGGAATTCGTCGGCGAGTTCGTCGCACATATCGACAGTAGTACGCCAGGCGCGTATACGCTCGGCAGGACTGAAATTCAGAAAATCGCGCCTGTCCGGAATTTTCGCGTACGGCAAGCGCTCGACAAAGTCTTGCGAAGGACTGACAAGAATAGTGCGATCGATATGCGCTGGCTGAGGCTTGCGCCAGCTGAGCTGCTTGTCGAACCACCCTGGCACAATGCGATCGATGAAGTGCAGGTATAACGTCAAGCGATCCGATTCACTGTGTGGCAGGTCGAGGTGATAGTCGATGACGCCGCCGTCCCGGTACATGCCTTTGGGCGCGCCCGCGATATCGCGAACGCCGGACATCACCATGGGTATCGAACCGGTCGCAACAATCGAATCCCTGAGGTTGTTCTGATTGAGTTCGACCCGGGTCATTGGAAATCCGCGCGCATTGAAAAAAGGCGGCAAATCCCTTTGGTCATAGAACAGCACTCGTTCGAAGAACGCTCCCAGGGTACTGCGACTCACCGCATTGAGCGTCGCCGCCAGCATCAGACCGAATCCCAGAAACGCGGGATGCTCCGTCGCCGTAATGTGACGGCTGCGCACAGTCATTACGTTCGTTCGAAAAACAGGATGCGACAGAATTTCGGACGTACCGCCAGGACCAAGTACGTAATCGAGTATCTCGTGACTCTTCGCCGTAATCTCGTCCCGGTCCGGATCGTCAGTGTAACTTTGCCCGAGATAGGCTTCTTCGAATCGCGCGATCGCACCCAGAGGATCGTCCTGCGCATAACAGGCGAAGCGCCACGACCCGATTGACGTACCGATCAGGTACACGGGGCCCTCGAGCCGGGGAATGATCGTACTTGCGACCACCCGATCGAGCTTGCTCAGCACCAGCCACTTGGCGCCACCTGAGGCGCCAGCCATCGTGCCTATCTGCGCAGGTGAGAACCCGTGCTTGCGGATTTCTGCGATGGCGCCGGGCCCCGCCCTGAAACTCAGTGCTGCTGCCATACCCTGTTTCGCTGACTCTTGTGACGAAAGCGCGTCATTGAGCCGCTTTCCGGCCAAGACTGCAAGCGCGACACAAAGGAACCAGTCACAGCGCGGACGGTCAATTCATTCATGTGACGCCGGTCTCACTGTACAGAACGGTTGCCCGGTTTATGTCGCAAGCGCTATCACCGCTATCACACGGCTGCTAATGTCAGCGAGTCTCCTCAAGATGCCGATTTTTACTATGAAACAATGGATTGCCCCGTGTTTTGCAGTGCTCCTCGTCGCCGGTCTGGCGGAAAGTGCCATCGCCGACCCCTGCGTGGGCGGCGTCGCAGGCGGCCGGCCGTGCGAACAGGTCGATCTTCTATCCCATTTGCCGCTGCAAAACGTCAGCACATCACCATCCAGGGCTGCCGATGTCTGGGGTCTCGTCGACCTCAACAGCCAACGGGAGTTCATCATTGTCGGTTTCGGCAATGGAACCGGCGTATTCGACGTCACTGATCCCGCAAAGCCGCGCGAAGTGGGTTTTGTCAGCGGGCAGTCAACCGTCTGGCGCGACGTCAAGGTTCACCAGACATTCAATGCCGCCGAAGGTCGCTGGAACGCGTACGCCTATGTGACAACCGATGGTGCAAACGATGGCCTGGTCGTCATTGATTTGACTGGATTGCCACACAGCATTTCACGTCGCAACTACGTTAGTGATTTTTCGGAAGCTCACAACGTCTTTGCAGCGACAACAGACTACGGCACAGGGCTGTCGCTGACGGGCGATGATCCGACGCTGATTGTTGCCGGATCGGATAACGGTGGTGGCGGCTTCCGATCGTATTCATTGAGCAATCCTGCGTCGCCCATCTTCCTCTCGATGCCTGGCAACGCCGGGTACATACATGATGCGGCATCGATGACAATTACTGATGCGCGCAAGGACACCCAGTGCGTGAATGCGACCGATCATTGCGAGGTGCTGTTCGACTTCAACGAATCGACGGTGGATATCTGGGACATCACGAACGCATCGAGTCCGGCGTTGCTGAGTCGCACGAACTACCCGAACACCGGGTACACGCACTCGGGTTGGCCGACCGAGGACAAACAATACCTGTTGGTGAACGATGAACTCGACGAACAGAATTTTCAATTTACAACCACCATACGCACGTTCTCCCTGGCTGACCTGACATTACCGGTACTCGTAAACACCTGGTCCGGCCCGGATCGCGCGATCGATCACAACGGATTCGTGCGCGGCAATCGTTACTATTTGTCGAACTACAGCCGCGGTTTGTCGGTGCTCGACGTCACCGATGCCACCGCACCGGCATCCGTCGGCCAGTTCGATACCAGCGACTTCAACGACAACAGTGCGAGTTTCGGAGGCGCCTGGGGTGTTTATCCGTTTCTGCACAGTGGCAGCATTGCCGTTACAGATGTCGAGCAAGGCCTGTTCATGCTTGTTGACCGCACGCTCGACGTTCCGCAAGGCACTATTTCACTCGCCGCCGGGATATACGGCGGCGTAGAAGGTCAGACTGTCAGCATCGTCGTGCAACGCAGTGGCGGCATGAACGGCGCGGTGAGTGTTTCAGTCGAGATCGTCCCGGCAACGACTGACGCATCGGATCTGGCAGGCATCGTCGGCTCCCTGGATTGGGTCGATGGGGACAATGCCGACAAGAGCCTCGATATCGCGCTCACCAATGACGGTATCGCCGAAGGAATCGAGCAGTTCATCGTTCGGCTGACCTTCCCCACCGGCGGCGCGACGATTTCCGGGACGACTGTCGCCAACGTATACATCAGCGACCCCGGTGCGGCTGCCTCGGTTGAATTCGATGTCGCCACGATAGACGTTGTGGAGCTGGAATCCTCCGTGGCTATCGCCGTTATTAAGAGAAGCGACAGCGCCGTTGGTGCCGCATCGGTCGACTATTCGCTCAGCGGCGGTAATGCAACGGCAGGCAGCGAT
>DAOWGY010000278.1 GCA_030641695.1 Gammaproteobacteria bacterium | reverse complement strand
CCGCGGGCGATGACGCGGGCGAGTCGGTAAATGCTGTAAGGCGCCCGTTCCAGGGCATTTGCCAGCGACTCGTCACTGCCGTGGGTAAATGCGCCGTTCGTGATACTCCAGTAACGATGTTCAGGACTGTATGCGCGCGTGCGGTCGTAAATCTCGCTTTTCATGGTGACGTAGGAACGAGGACCCGTCAGGTCGAGAATCTCGTGCTCGAGGTAGCGATCCGGACGATTGGCGATATCCCACTCATGAACGAAATGGACGCTCTCGAGATCGCGCCAGACAGTTACGCCGCCCATGGTCTCCACCATGGCAATGGCATCGTCGATGGCCGCAGGGTCGCCGCGAAGCCGTGTTGAATCCTGCGCAGTCGCAGACTGGCTGGTCGACAGCAAGCACAGCAATACGCTGACGATCGTTATTCTGGAAGTCATATCGCCCGCCGGTGATTTCTTTGACAAGAGCATAACCCCGAAAAAGAACGTGTGGCTCGATTACGCGATGAGTCGCTCTGCTAATGCGACAGCTTGTTTTTCGCAGCGCTCGTCAATCGGCCTGTTGATTTAATATCGCCGCAATACCCGGATGATCGGCCGGGTATCGATTGGCACGGAACAACATGTGTGGCGCGTCCGTCTCATCGGTGTATTCGTACTCCCAGACGATGTCCCCTGCAGGCGTCACCTCGTGCACCTTTGCCCCGGCGCCCTGATTGACGAGCGTATTGCCATTCGGCATCCGTTGGGCGCCGGAGATGAAGAAAGTGAAGAATTCCTCGCCCTCGTGCGGCCGGTATTCCCAGGCGGGTCCCTGCGGTCCGAATGGCTCGCCCCCGTTGAGGACGTAAGATCCGTCGGCGTTCATCTCCGGTGTGATCTCGACGACTGTCGTGTACGGCCGCACCCGGCCGTCGCCGTTGTTGAGTACCAGAATATTGCCGGCGCCGGGCAGGCCGGGTTTGATCCATTGCACATCGTGCTGATTAAAGAGCTGCCGGCCCTCATCCGTACCGCGGTCGTAGTTCGCTTCCCGGCCCCAGCGATAAAGGATGTCGCCGCCTTTGCCGTGGCGGCCGCCGCTGTGGCCCTGGGACTCGTAGGGCGTCGTGCTGTGGTCTATCACCCAGATTTCGCTCAGGTAATTCGATGACAACAGGATCTGGTCGAGTTCCGGGTTGTAATCGATCGAGTTTACGTGGGTCCAGTCATCGGAGACGCTGCCGTCCCGGCCGAGCCTGATGGCGTTGATATTGAGACGCTCCGGGTGGTCGGCAACAACGCCATAGTTCGGTTTGCCCGGGTCGAAGTCCTGGATCAGGTGGTGTCGCATGCTCCATTCCCAGACGATCTCCGCCGTCTGCGGATTGATCTCGATGACACCGTCATACCAGATATCACCGTTTTCGGAGACGTGTTCCGGGTTGCGGCCGAGTTCGATCGCATGGTCGGCAGGCTCGCGCTCCCAGACGATGGCGAGAATATTGCCGTTTTCGAGTTTGACCGCGTCGTGGTGATGGATGTACTTGTCCGTGGCCAGTCGCAGGCGCCAGGTGAGTTCACCATCCGGGCCATATTCCTCAATGCAGCCGCGATTTCCGCCACCGTCGCGAAACACCTCCGAGTACATGTTGCTGGACGCCAGCCGGCTGCCATCGGGAAGCAATTGCGTAAACGAAAAATAGTCGTTTTCGAATGTGGCAATGACTTCCTTGTCATTGTTGATCAGAAAAGCGGGCTTGACGTAGCCGGGCTCAATCAAAATATAGCCCGGAGAAACCCGCTCCGGATCTGTTTCGGCAATTGGCCGCCCGGCGCCCACTGCCATGTACTTCACCAGTGCTTCCGGCATCTCTTCGATGTCTTCGTTCGGCCGATGGGCAAATCCCGGAGGAGGGGCAGCGACGGACTCGACGCCGCAGTCGGTGCTGACCTGCTTTCGTGAGATGTAAATTGGCGACGCCGACGATTGCGCGACAGCATGTGACTCGGTCGGTGCTTGATCAGCCGGCGCCGTACAGGCCGCGAGCGCGAAGCACGCTACAACAAACAGTCGATTCATATTCTCCCCCCATTTTCTTGTTATTTATCTTCGATCGTGGCGCGATCGTAGGAAATCACGAATCCCGGCTCCGCACCAGCAGTGCTTCGCCACGATTCCTTCAGTCCGCCGTCGTCCGACAAGGCGAATTCGACGCTCGCCGCGCGACAGTTTTTCACGCAATCGAACCTGGCGCGCGCCCCGTCCAGTTCAGCAAGGCGCATCGTCCAGTTCACGTCCTCGAACGGCTCGAAATTTCTGCCGTGGTGAATGCCGCGCAGGAATACATCGTCGCCGGTTGCCTCGATGACCGAAAACGCAAAGTGCACATGTTCTTCATCGGCTTGATGCCAGCGAAACGTCCAGGACATCACGTTTTCAACCGGAGCGGTCCAGACACTATAGGCATCACCTGTTGTGCTGCCGTCATCGCCGATGCCAGCCCAGGCGCCCGCAAGCCAGGCCAGGGCGGATATATCCGGACGCGGTTCCGCCGCGTCGGCGCCAGATATCGCGAATGTCATGGCCACGAGAACAGCAGCCGATCGATGCCGGAAAGTTCGCACCGCTGTCTTCAATCCTGTGACTGAGCGACGCGCGCTTTCAGTTTTTCGAGGACCGATTTGATGCGTGCAGCATGATCTCCACCCATCCTGATAAGCAGCTTCTGTCCGCTCGATAGTGCCTCGAGCTTGGGGTCGGCGAACTCGTAGAGCACGTGCGGGCGCACAAGCTGGATCGGCTCCTCGGGTACCGGCGTCGCCAGCAGGTGATCGATAACCGCAACCGCGCGGTCATTGAAGTACGCCTCCGGATAGCCGAGCCGGACGTAGGCTTCCTGAATGAGTGGGTAGAAGCGGCGGTAGGTCGCGACCAGCTCGTCGAGGTCGGCGCCCGCCACCATATTGACAAGGGAATCGTATCGCCCGTAATTATCGGGGCTCAGGTAGTAAGGCCCGTTGGTGCCTGCTGCCGCTGCGACGAACGTGCCGGAGACCCTGCCGACCGGACGGATTTTTTCGGCAACGTGGCTGCGTGTCAGGTTGTCTATGGATGCGACGGACTTATCGATGAGACCTTCGTCACCGAGCAGGGCCTCGAGATCACGGCCAAAGATGTCGATCAATGCCAGGGCGAAGTAGCTGTCGCTCTCGTCGAGCGGTGGCAGCTCCACGAGCTCGCCCTCGCCGGGAGTGAGGGTCAGCGGTACTACCGGGTGCAGCGGCTCCCGTGCCTGCCGCGCCTCGACGGCTTCAGATTGCGCATCGACCGGCTCGACGGGCGGAGGATTGATCGCGTCCCGGAAATACCAAAGTGCGCCGGCTGCAAGAGCCGCCAGCAGCAGAAGGATCAGCCATTTGGTTTCGGTCTCGTCCACCGGAAATGTCCGCGATTCGACAGCTAATAGTAGCGCCAAATCGCGGACAATGGGTGAACCTTATTCGTAGCGCAGCGCGTGAATCGGATTGGCGCGTGCGATGCGAATGGCATGCCCGGCTACCGTGCCCCACGCCAGTATTACGGCGATGGCGCCGGCGACCAGCAGGATCGGGATCGGCGCCTCGATGCGGTCAGCGAAGAAGTTCAGATACAGGCTGGATGCAAAGTAGGCTCCAGGTAAGGCGACTGCCAATGCCCAAAGGACAGGCGTCGAGAACTGCCAAACGAGTAGTTGGGCGATCTGTAGCGAGCTTGCGCCCAAAACCTTGCGGACGCCGATTTCCTTGGTCCGTTGCGTCGCCATGAAAGCCGCCAGCCCGAACAGGCCGATCAGGGCCAGTGCAAAAGCGACGAATGCGAAACCAGCGAGCGCCAGATTCATGTACTTGAGGATATCGTAGACGTCATTGAACGTTTCATCGAGGAATCGTCCTTGCATCGGATAGTCGGGAATGACGCGGTCCCAGACGTCCTCGATCTCGGCTACGATATCCATGATGATGCCGCCCGTGATCCGTATTGATCCGATCCTCAGGTAATCGGGCTGATAGATGTACATCCAGGGTTTCTCGGCATTGAAGAGCCCCGTGATGTTCTGGGTCGGTGCAACACCCACGATCACGTACTCTGGTATCGCCCCGTCTTCTTCATCGTAGTTGTAGAAGCGTTTATTGATCGCATCAGCTGGCGTGGCGATGCCGAGCAGTTCGAGGGCCAGTTCGTTAACGATGACGTTGACGACCTCGGAGTCCTCCGTGCGGGCATCATTTGCAATGTCGCGACTGAGAGGGCGACCGGCGAGCAGGGCAATATCATAGGTATCGAGAAACTCTGGCGATATGCTCATGAACTGCAGGCCGAGCTTGCCGGCCTCGTCACCGGGTTGAAGTGACACGTTCGTCGACGAGTTGTTCTGTTCGTATGGTACCTGGCTCGAATAGGCAACGGCGTCGACGTTGGGAAGCGCGTCTAGTTCGTGTCGCAACGTATCGAGACGTTCGCGAATGCTTTCGACGTTCAGCCGGTCCACGGTGTAGATTTCGGACCGCGGGAAGACGTAGCTCGATTCATTGACCTTTTCGTTTTGCATGTAAACGATTGCCACGAGCGCCAACATGAAGGCCGAGATTGCGAACTGCACTCCGATCATGATCGAGCGCATTTTCGAACCCTTTTTTCCTTTCCTCGCCGTTTCATGCAATGCATCGATCGGGGCAGCACGTGTAATCAGCCACGCCGGATAGAGTCCGGCGACCAGCCCGACCAGCATTGTG
>DAOWGY010000164.1 GCA_030641695.1 Gammaproteobacteria bacterium | reverse complement strand
GCGCCCGCGAGCGGTTGAAACGCGTCTCAGCCGGCAACCTGCAGACCCTGAGACACCGGCAAGACGTGCCAGATCACGGCGAGGAAATGACAGATGCCGCCGACCAGCACGAAAACGTGCCAGATCGCGTGGCTGAAAACCATGCGTTTGAAGGCATAGAAAACGGCGCCAACCGTGTAACTGAGTCCGCCGGCAATGAGCCAGACCATGCCATCGGGTCCGATCGCTGCCGCTACTTGCGGCGCGGCAATGACGACAAGCCAACCCATGACGAGGTAACCGGCTAGCGCAAGCTTCGGAAATCGATGTCCGAGCCAGAGCTTTGTGATGATCCCCGCGGTGGCGAGCGCCCAAATCGTGCCGAACAACCACCAGCCAGTCGCTGTGCGCATCGAGACGAGAAGAAACGGTGTGTACGAACCCGCGATCAGCAGATAGATCGCACAATGGTCGAGCAATTTGAAAAGCGGCCGGTGCCTGGACGCGTGCATGGCGTGATAGACAGTAGATGAGAGGAACAGGGCAATCAGGCTGATGCCATATACGATGCTTGCGGCAATGCGCCAGGGATCGGCGGCCTCGATCGACACATACAGCATCCACGACAAACCGGCGACGCTGAGGATCACGCCTGCGCCATGACTGAGCGCATGAAAGAGCTCTTCAGCGAGTGTGTATTCAGAGTGGGTCTTGCGCATGATTGTCATGGCTCGCGGATTGCGAGACCGCCACGATCCGGGGCGCCTAGGGTACCCCAAAATCAGTCATCGACCTAAGACTCGAGAGGTTCTACGGATTCTTCCAGGGTCTGGCGTTCAGCGTGGCGCCGGTGTCGGCGGCGTACAAAGAATGTCCAGGTGCCTTGTCCGCCGCAGAAAGCCGCGAACACGAAATACGCGACCTTCAACCCTTCGTCGAGGCCCAGAAACAATCCGCCTGCCAGGAACAGGGCACCGAGTGAAAACCAGAACAGCGGCGCGTGATCGTATATTGGCTTTGGAATCCACATGGTCTGTCTCCGATCAGGCGCTAATGGCCGAGCGTCGCTGCGTCTGATGGCTCGCTTTCGTCGTTGTCATTTTTTGGATCACTTTGCGCGCGTCGAAAGCGGAGTCGTATCAAGTGGATCCAGAAAGCGCGAAACGTACAAACAACGCCAAGCGCGAGGTAAAAGTAGATCATCTCGAAATCGAAACCGATGTAGAGACCCAAAGAAAGGAACAACAACCCCAACAGAAGCCAGAATTGTGGCACTTTTTCGTAGATCGGCGTTGGTAACCACATATTCAATACGGAACCATTGGCAGGTGGCCTCCGATAATGCCTCGATTGGCGGCGCCTGGAACGACCCCAGGTCACAATTTTCAGAAGCGTCGGGTACCAAGTCGCAGAAAGTGAGACCTGCTTCAAGTTTTTCTACTCGACGCGTAATAATAAGTAACATTAAAAATAACTGTTAATATATTGTTTTATAAGATTATTTAACAAAATAGCTTCTTCAGGGAATAATCTCCGGCCTTGCTGCGTATATTCAGCGAGGCAAATGAAAACGAGCCGATGCGACAGGAACTGACACAGCTTGGTGGTGGCGCTCATGCGCTGGCTATCCAGATACTCGGCAACGCCGATGACGCGGCTGATGCGGTACATGACGCGTTCGAGACTGCATTGGCAAGGCCGGGCAGTTACGACGAGCGAAAAGGGCCGTTGAAGCCCTGGTTTCTGCGCGTGGTTCGCAATCGTTGCATTGACATGCTCAGACGCCGCCGCGGCAGCGACGTGTTGGTCGAGAACCTCGTGGATTCCTCGGCAACGCCTGAGCAGGCTTTCGAGGCATTCGAGGCGGCGGAAGCGATTCAGGCTGCGTTACGCTCGATCCCGAGCGAAAAACGGCAGATTGTCGTCCTTCGGGACTACCTTGACCTGTCCTACGCAGAAATTGCCGATGTGCTCGACATAGCCCCCGGTACTGTCATGTCACGACTGCACCGGGCAAGGATGGCGCTCAAGGAGGCGCTGCAGGACTATGGCAAATAACACACGCACGATTGACGATCACGTCGGCGAGCTGCTGTCGGGTTACATCGACGGTGAGCTGACACAACAGCAGCGGCAGCGCGTAGAAATTCACTGTGGCAACTGCCCGCAGTGCGACAGCGAGCTGGACGATCTTCGAGTATTGAGAGAGCAAGTCGGAAAGTCGCGTTTGAGTGAACTCGGCGAAGATATCTGGAGAGAACAGATGGATGACACAACGGTGAAATTGACTCGTGGAATTGGCTGGCTGATGTTCATTGGCGGCATTCTGATAATTGCAGGCTATGGGATTTACGAGTTCGTCATCGATACGTCGATGGGGCTGGGGGTCAAACTCCTGTTTGCAGCCATTTACGGCGGACTGGGTGCGCTTTTCATTTCGGTGTTGCGGCAACGCCTCATCGAGCGTAAGAGCGACAAATACAAAGACGTGGAGATCTGAGCATGTTAGTGACGACCAGCGAGACGATTGCGAACAAACGAATTGTGAAGACTCTTGGACTCGTGCGCGGCAACACGGTACGAGCTCGCCACATCGGCAAGGACATCCTGGCTGGGTTGCGCAACATCGTCGGCGGCGAAATACACGAATATGCAAAACTTATCGCAGAGAGCCGCGAACAAACCCTCGATCGCATGGTGACGGAGGCAACCGAGCTTGGCGCGAACGCCATTATTGCGACGCGCTTTACGACATCGGTCATGATGGGTGGTGCTGCAGAGCTGTTGGCGGTTGGAACCGCGGTCATTATCGAGGACGCCTAGGTCACGACGCCTATCCGAAAAGCTCTTCGTGACGCGCTTTGACGCGCGGCCAGAGATCGGCGACCTGTGGCATGTGCAGGTGAAAGACATCGGCGAGCGTTGCCACCAGTTCATTGGCTGACGCAAGCGTCCGTGTCGTGGTGCCATCAGTCGTAGCAGTGCTAAGTACGCGTCCCCGCAAGCTCGTGTGCTGATCGGGGCCACGTAGCTGGGCGACCAGATTCAATACGAAGCCGGATTCGGGGTCGGTCTGCAGCACCTCGCATTTGGCGGCGAGAATGTCTTCATTGGCCGCTTCAGCGAAAAAATCGTAACTGAACTCACCGTCGCCGAGGTCTTCCCAGAAACACCAATGGCCGTCCTCGAGTTGCCTCAATCCGACTCGATAGGGCGCCTGTGAGTATTCGGCTTCCACAAGTTCGATTGGTTTGAACATGCTGCCACCGAAGCCGACGTCGACAAGATAAGTCTGAGGAATGCCAGGACATTTGGCCAGCAGACACAGGTGATTCGCAACGGAGTCATCGCCACGATCCTGTCTCATTACAGCCGCCGCCACGCGCATGACCTCAAATCCCATTTGTGCAAGGGCCCAGCCGAAGAGACCGTTTTGTTCATAGCACCAGCCGCCACGACCTCTGTCGACGATCTTTTCATAGCAATGGTCGACGTCTGTCGTCAGCGGTCGGCCGAACTGTACATCGAGGTTTTCGAATGGCACCGAGCGAACATGTGCTTGCAGCACGTCGCGCAGCGACAACAGGTTAGGGCGCGCATCACCGCGGAAACCGATACGATCGAAATAGGATTGCAGCTGCATGATGGCCTATTAATAGCGTGCAGCCGCAGGCTTTACCAGCGTTTGGCAAGCACTTCGCGGCAACGTACGATACGCTCGACGTCGACGGCACGCTGGAACTGGTCGTATTCACGCCAATAGCCCAGGAACTACAGCAACGCTACGCGATCAAATTCATAGACTCCGATGTGGAAGCCAAGCAATGTTGAAAACTCCAGGAATTTTCGTCATTGGTGTGCTAATCGCGGGCTGTTCGCAGCAACGGCCCGTCATTGACGAAGAGATGATGAGCTTTGAGGGAGTTATGCCTGCCGACCTCAGCGGCTCATGGGAACGAGACTATTCACGAGGTGATGAAGTCAACGCGGTACTCGCCGACGTACTTTATCGGCTGAG
>DAOWGY010000050.1 GCA_030641695.1 Gammaproteobacteria bacterium | reverse complement strand
GAACATCACGCCGCAAATGGGCCCGATTGCGACCGGGCTCGGCGAGATTTTCATGTACACGGTGTCGGCAAAAGAGGGTATTGAATCGAACCCCATGTATCTTCGTACGGTTCAGGACTGGATCGTGCGCCCGCAACTTCGCCAGACCCCGGGCGTGGTCGAGGTTAACACCATCGGCGGCTACACCAAGCAATTTCACGTGCTGGCGGATCCGTCGGCATTGCGCGCCTACGATCTTACGTTCTCTGATGTTGTCGATGTGCTGCTACGAAACAATAGCAACGTAGGCGCCGGGTACATCGAGAAGTCAGGTGGCCAGTCCCTCCTGCGATCTCCCGGCCAGGTCGGCAGCCTTGCGGATATTGAGTCCATCACGGTGACGCATCGAAACGGTGTACCAATTCCGTTGCGCGAGGTTGCGACGATCGAGCTCGGCGCAGAGCTTCGATCCGGCGCCGCAACACAAAACGGCGAAGAGGTTGTCCTCGGTACGGTGTTCATGCTTGTTGGCGAGAATAGCCGTACGGTGGCGGCGTCCACCGCCAGGCAGCTCGATGAAATCAACAAGTCATTACCGCCCGATGTTGAGCTGAACCCTGTGTACGACCGCACGAAGCTGGTCGACAAGACGATTCGAACCGTGGCCAAGAACCTGATCGAAGGCGCTCTTTTGGTCATCATCATTCTCTTTCTGTTGCTTGGTAACTGGCGCGGCGCGTTACTTACCGCGGCTGTAATCCCGGTATCCATGCTGATGACAATAACCGGCATGGTCGAGTCAGGGTTGTCGGCCAACCTGATGAGCCTGGGCGCGCTGGACTTCGGATTGATCGTTGACGGCGCGGTGATCATAGTCGAGAACTGTCTCAGACGGCTTGGCGAAGAGCGTCGGGAACGCGTTGATGAGATCCCGTTCGCGGAACGTCTCGAGATCGTCCGGGAGGCCACTCGCGAAGTCATCAAACCGGCAGTCGTGGCCATTACAATCATCATGATTGTCTACCTGCCGATACTCACTTTGAGCGGTGTCGAGGGAAAGATGTTTCGGCCCATGGCGCTGACTGTGATGATCGCGTTATTTGCGGCGCTGGTTCTCTCGATCACGGTCGTTCCGGCAGCGGTCGCATTGTTTGTTCGCACCGGGCATGCCAACAGGGAAAATTACATCATGATGGCGGCGCATCGAATCTATGCTCCGGCTCTGCGCTTTGCGCTTCGATTTCGCTGGGGGATCGTTTCCGGCGCCATCGTCGTCGTCCTGTCGGCAGGTCTCCTCGCGAGTCGCATGGGAACCGAATTCATCCCGAGCCTCGATGAAGGTGATATCGCGCTGCATGCGTTACGCGTTCCCGGAACGGGTCTTGCGCAGGCCGTCACGATGCAAA
Organism: Gammaproteobacteria bacterium; assembly: GCA_030641695.1. Classification (GTDB taxonomy): domain Bacteria; phylum Pseudomonadota; class Gammaproteobacteria; order Steroidobacterales; family Woeseiaceae; genus UBA1847. The sequence continues at coordinate 5,656 of DAOWGY010000050.1, read as the reverse complement.
ATTCGCTCGAAAACGTCATCAGTGACATTCCCGAAGTAGATAGTGTCTTTTCGAAAATCGGCACAGCCGAAGTTGCGACCGATCCCATGCCACCATCTGTCGCGGATACTTTCCTTATGATGAAGCCAAGAGATCAATGGCCCGATCCAGAGAAGTCCAGGGAAACATTGATCGGCGAAATTGAAGAAACGATTAGCCAGGTGCCAGGTAATAAATACGAAATCACACAACCTATCGAGATGCGTTTCAATGAACTGATTGCCGGCGTGCGGTCCGAGCTTGCAGTCAAGGTGTACGGCGACGACCTCGAAGTGCTTGTGAGTGTTGGCGAACAAATAGAAGACCTCGTGCGAGCGATTCCAGGAGCGGCGGACGTTCGCATGGAACAAGCGACAGGACTGCCTGTACTTACTGTCACACCCGATCGCCGACGATTGGCGTTATATGGACTGGCAGTCGCCGATGTTCAGGACACACTGCAAATCGCTTTTGGCGGGCGGGTTGCAGGTCAGGTTTTCGAAGGTGATCGTCGTTTTGATATCGTTGTGCGCCTGCCGGAGTACCTGAGATCTAATCCAGACTCCATTGGCCGGCTGCCCGTAGCGCTGCCGCCGGCGACGATTGAGGTGCCCGGCGATGCCGATACGCTCGTTCCGACCGACGCGCCGCCGGAAATGATCATGCTGAGTGAGGTAACAGATATTTCGGTCGTCGATAGCCCGAACCAGATAAGTCGGGAGAACGGCAAACGGCGTATTTTCGTTACAGCGAATGTTCGCGGCCGGGATCTCGGCTCATTCGTGGCGGAGGTACAGAGGGTGGTTGAGGACAACCTGGACATTCCGGTTGGTTACTGGGTGAGCTATGGCGGCACTTTTGAGCAGTTGATCGCCGCCGCGAAGCGACTGACAGTTGTTGTACCGTTGACCTTGCTGCTCATCTTCTTCCTGCTCTTTACAACCTTCGGTTCCGCCAAGGACGCAACATTGGTATTTACCGGCGTTCCACTTGCGCTGACAGGTGGCGTCGCCGCACTCGCGCTGCGCGGAATGCCCCTGTCCATATCAGCCGGCATAGGCTTCATCGCATTGTCCGGGGTCGCCGTTCTGAACGGTGTTGTCATGATGTCGTTCATACGCCAGCTTCGGGTTTCTGTCGAACTCGACATTGCCATCATCAAAGGCGCCACGCAGCGATTGCGACCGATTCTGATGACGGCACTGGTCGCAAGTTTCGGTTTCGTACCAATGGCATTCAACGTCGGCACCGGCTCCGAAGTACAACGACCACTGGCGACGGTGGTGATCGGTGGGTTGATATCTTCAACCTTGTTGACATTGTTGCTGTTGCCGGCTCTGTATCGAATCTTCCACGACGGAGAAAGCCGCCTGGAGCGCTAGTCAATTTTCAATTGAGGCATCGCTCGGATTGCTGTTACCTTTGGGAGCCCGCAGAGAGACTCTCCGAACAGGAGCACGTTGAAAATTAAACGACAACATACCCTCGGTATCGAAGAGGCGAAGCGACGCGTCGACCTGGTGGCCGAGGAGCTTGGCGGCAAGTTGAACGTCACGTCTCGCTGGGAGGGCGATCACCTGCGCGTGACGGGCCGTGGCGTTTCGGGTCGTATCCTCGTTGCCGAAGAGAGCGTGGAGGTCCATGTCACTGTCGGCCTCACGATGATAATGCTACGTGAGCCGATCCGCGCCGCGATCGAGGGCTCGATCGACGATCACATCGCCTGACGTGTTAGCCGGCGGCCTTGGCCGGTATTACTTTCTTGCTGGCGGTCGCCCGCTTCTTTTTTCGAGCTTTCTTTTTCTTGGCGGTGCGTTGCTTGCCAATCGTCGCCTGCTTCAGTTCATCGAATGATTCCTGGATGCAGTCGGCGTAGAACTGCGGATCCGGCAGCATCTCACGGCAGGCGGTGAAGCCGATCGAAAGTTTGCCGTCGAACGAAAATACTGTGTGGAATATGCCGGACTGGTCGATTACGGGTCCGGTAGCAAGCGCCCGGATCAACTTTGCGCCCGCGAAGTACAAAGGTGCATGCTTGACGGCGACGTTGGTCACCATCGTATTTAGCAATAGTTTTTCGGAATACAGCGCCAGTGCAGTTACCAGCGGGTAGAAGTTCTTCGCGACGGGCGCCGGCAGATTCATGAGAGTCTGGGTAATTGACGCCGCATTGAATCTCTCTATCCAGTCCTTCGCGTCCTGCGTGGAGTCATGTACGGCTCGCAAGCGTTCTACAGGATCTGCGATCTCGGTGTGCAATTCCGCCGTCATCATGATCAGGAGATTGCCGCGACCCGCCACAGCATCGTACTCGGTGCCGAGGTTGACCGGACAGGCGACGACCAGTGTGTCTTCGGGCAGTGCGTCCTTTGCATCGAGGTAGCGGCGCAGTGCTCCGCCGACGACCGTGAGAGCAACGTCGTTGACCTTGGTGCCCGTGATCGCGGTGCGAATCGCCCTGAACTCCGACAAGTCGAAGAAGCGCCCATCGATGACGCGGTTCGGAGATACCCGGCCCTCATTGAACACGGTCACGGGTATCGGGGTCCTCGTTTTTTCAGCGAGGGTCAGGCCGATCCTGACTATGGCCGGCAAGGCACGCAGAAACCCGAAGCCGAGTTTCGTCGAATTGACCATGGTGTTGAGCGGTGTCCTGGCGAGAAGATTCCACGCGCCGGGCTCACCGTCCAGGCGAGGCCCCATTGATGGTTGATAGCTCGATGCGTCGGGTTGGTATGGCTCCTGGTCGTGCATGATGGCGGTAACGTCCTGGCCGGTGACACCGTCGATCGCCGAGTGGTGGAACTTCATGAACATCGCGAAGCAGCCCGGCGGGATGCCCGGAACGTTGTCCAGTCCTTCGATGATGTGCGCCATCCACAAGGGCCTGGAGTGATCGAGCTGACGCGCCTGCAAGCGGGCAATCTGAGCCATCAACTGGCCCCAGTCACCAGGCTTCGGAAGTGAGATATGACGAACGTGATACTCGAGGTCGAAGTCGTCTTCTTCGACCCAGTACGGATGATCGAGAGAGAACGGCACCTCGACGAGCTTCTGGCGAAAGATATCGCAGCGACCCAGTCGACTCTGAAACGTCGCGAGGATTTCCTTGAATCTGACTGTGCCATTGGGTGACGTGGACGGATCGTAAATTTGCAGACAGCCGACCTCCAAAGGTGCGCGATGGCTTTCCGCATAGAGGAATAATGAATCCATTCCAGAGAGTTGTTTTAACATCGGACTGTCCCGTTTAACTTGACCAGCTCAGTATTCGATCGATCGAATACATCTTGAAAGGTCTCCAATCGTCTTCCGGTTGAGACAGACGATCAGCGATGATGAAAAGTACTACCGGGTTCACACCCATACCGAGGTGACTCGACGTCACCCGGATGTTCTCGACGTTCGGCGAGACCAGGTCTTGTGCAATTTCCGCGGAAACAATACCGTCGGATTTACTGTAGATGCAGATGCAGCGGACGTCCGGGAGCGGTGTGGAAACTTCCCGCATGAAACTCATGAGTTCGTTGGTAATTTCTTCAGCGGACGTGCGCTGAAAGATTCGAAAAACCGTGGTAGCTTCCGGGGCGTCGGCGAGCGGGCTCCCGAGGGTAATGATCTGCCGCACGAGGTCCGGCCGTTTTTTCGCGATCTCGCGCGCGATAACGCCGCCCTGGCTCCAGCCGATCAACGTCGCCGCTTCGTCGTGTTTCTTGACGATGTTCTCCAGCCTGACCAGCATGCGCTGTTCATAGTCGATGCGCTGGTAGCCCACGCCCAGATTGGTACCGAGTCCCCATGGATAGGGGGCGTAGCCCCAGCGGTCAAGATACCGTCGCATGGCCAGCATCGCCGTGTCATCGCTGCGGTAGCCTGGAAGCGTGATTACCGGATGGCCGTCGCCACGCGGCGCCCTCTTGAGGATCAGATGGCCGGGGATCAGGCACGCGAATTCGAACAGTGCCCGCGGCAGTTCCGCAATCGCATAGCCGAGGGCCGGCGGTTTCGCCCGACCGCCGCGCTTATCGTCTGCCGATGTCATTCTCCGGTCCTGACGATGGTTGACAGAGTAACCATTCTACCCACTCGGAATGCCGTAAAGAGGCAGGGAGAGTACGTATTGAACCGCGAATTCGTTTCGTTCATCGTGTTTTTGCGCTGCTATTGGCGGGCGCGGCAGCGCATGGAGATCGCCAGTGGAACCCTACGAGCACTTCACGAGGGACGTCGCCGTGGGCAGGCGCGGCAAGACGACCGGTGCATTTTTCGACTTTGACGGCACCATCATCGGCACACATTCCGTCAAAGACATGTTCCTGGAGCGATTTCGGAGTGGTGATGTCAGCGGCCAGGAGATATTTGATCTCGGCGACCTGATCTCGCGGTATCTTCTGAAGTACGGCGATTTCGAGGACGCGATCGCGGCGGCGGTGCGCAACCTCGAGGGCATGCCGGAGCGGAAGCTCGCAGCACTCGGTGAGAAGGTGTCGCGCGAGCATCTTGTTGCGGAGGTGTTTCCCGAGATCCGAGCGATTATCAAAACGCATCAGCGGCAGGGCCACACAGTGGCCATCGTCAGTTCGGCCACGCGTTACCAAATCGAATCGCTGGCCCGGGATCTGGGCATCGATCACATTCTTTGTACCGAACTTGAAATCATGGACGGCCGACTAACCGGTGAACTTGATGGTGCAGCTTGCTATGGCGAAAACAAGCTGGATGCTGTGCGGGAGTTCGCCAAACAGCAGCGCATCAGCCTCAGGAAGAGCTATTGTTATGCCGACGGTGCCGAGGATGTTTTCCTGCTGGATGCTGTCGGGCATCCTGTTGTCGTAAACCCTGACGGCAAGCTTGCCTCTATCGCGCGGCAAAATGGCTGGCGCGACATTCATCTTGAAAGTCGTGGCCCGATCGGGGTCGGTGACGTTGTCCGGAGCTTGTTCATTTACGGCAGTGTGCTGCCGTTTCTCGCCGTGGGTTTGCCGTTCCGCGCACTGGGTGCGTCGGAACGCGATACGACGAACTTTTCCGTCGGCGCCTGGACCAGTGTGGCGTCTGCCATAGGGCGCCTGAAACTGCTCGTTGAGCAGGAAGAAAATCTCTGGTCGCATCGGCCAGCGGTGTTTGTATTCAACCACCAGAGCGCGATCGATGTACTGATCACGGCGAAGCTGTTGCGGGAAGACGTAATCGCAGTCGCCAAAAAGGAAGTCAAATATCAGTTGCCAATGGGCCCCGCGTTTACTTACACAGGTGCAGTATTCATCGATCGCGAACACGTAGGCAATCCGCAGCGGGCACTGCAGCCGGCTGTCGATGCGTTGCATTCGAGCCGATCGGTGGTGATCTCTCCGGAAGGCACGCGAAGTCGAAACGGCAAACTTGGACAGTTCAAGCTTGGTGCCTTTCATCTGGCGAAGCAGGCCGGTGTACCAATCGTTCCAATCGTCATTCACAACGCACAAGACGCCTTGCCGTACAAGAGCATGATTGTGAGACCGGCAGAGGTTCGACTGGTTACAGGCCAATCGGCGGTCTCGAAGCCGACCAAGAGCCTGCTGATTACGGATTGGGGAATCAATCAGTATACGCGGACCGACTACCGTTTCTCTTACGACAACCACATCCTGTATAGACT